>NZ_DAOKZA010000008.1:0-23863 GCF_035325925.1 Azohydromonas sp.
GACGACCCGATCTTCAACGGGCTGGCGATCTCGCTGATCTTCGGCATCCTGGTGTCGACGCTGCTGACGCTGGTCGTGATCCCCGTCCTCTATTACGCGGCGTACCGGCGCCGCTTCGAATCGCCGGTGCTTTCTTCGTCAACCCCCAAGGAGTGATAACCATGACCGTCGAACGCTACATCCGCATCATGGCGGGCTTCTTCGTGCTGCTGTCGCTGGCGCTCGGCGTTCAGGCCTCGCCGCTGTTCCACAGCGAGTGGTGGCTGGCGCTGACCGCCTTCGTCGGCTTCAACCTGTTCCAGTCGGGCTTTACCAACTTCTGTCCGCCGAGCTTCCTGCTCAAGCGGCTCGGCGTGCCCGACAACGGTCCGAGCTGCGCGCGCTGATCGGCGGGGAGGCGACAATGCAAGCCTCGACCGACTCCGCGACCGACCGAGGCTTCGTCATGACCATCCTCACCGACGAGAAGAGCCGCACCGATCTGCTCAACCGCCTCAAGCGCGCCGAAGGGCAGTTGCGCGGCATCCAGCGCATGATCGAGGAGGGCCAGCCCTGCCTCGACATCGCCGGTCAAATGGCCGCGGTGCGCAAGGCGCTGGATGCCACCTACGTGCGCATGACCGTGTGTTTCATGGAGCAGGAGCTGTCGGCGCGACTCGGCGAGGGCAGTTCCGGCCCGCTGAACGCGGTGCTCGACGACGTGCAGGCGCTGCTGGGCAAGGTCCGCTGAGGCCGCGCCCGTCCGAGTGGAAAGGAAACCGATGAGCGAAGGCGAGAAGCAGACGGTGCGGCTGACGCAGCGCCGCGACTACCAGTTCGAGGTGGACTTCGGCGCCGGCGTGCCGGCGCTGCTCGCCGACGAGCCGGCGCCGCTGGGCCAGGGTGCCGGGCCGTCGCCGGTCCAGCTGCTGGCCGCCGCGGTGGGCAACTGCCTGTCGGACTCGCTGCTGTTCGCGCTGCGCAAGTTCAAGCAGCGGCCTGAGCCGATGTCGGCCGAGGTCACCGCCGAGGTCGGCCGCAACGCCGAGGGCCGGCTGCGCGTGCTCGGCATCACCGCGTCGCTGACGCTGGGCGCGCCGGCCGACACGATCGAGCACCTCGACCGCGTGCTCGGGCAGTTCGAGGCCTTCTGCACCGTCACGCAAAGCGTCGGCCAGGGCATCCCGGTGCGCGTGCAGGTGTTCGACGCGCACGGGCTGCAGCTGAAGTAGGCGCCGCCTCGCGCGGCTCGTCCGCGCCCGTGCCGCCTCGCGCGGCTCGTCCGCGCCCGCACCACCTTTTGCGGCGCTGTTTGACCGATTGCCGTCACGCGCTTCGTGTAGCGTCGCGTCCGTGGGCGTCGCCCCCCGGAGTCGCGGGGGGCGGCGACGGCAACGGTCAACCGTCGGCCCGGGTCGTGCGTGATCGGCACGAAACGGGCGACATGGAGCGGCAGCGCGTGCAAGGCATCGGGTGGGGCAGTCGCCGACTGAGCTGCGGCGTCGTGATCGTCAACGACGCCGCCGAGCTGCTGCTGTGCCACGTCACGGGGCACGACCACTGGGACCTGCCCAAGGGCGGGGCGCACCCCGGCGAGACGCCGCTGCAGGCGGCGCTGCGCGAAACGCGCGAGGAGACCGGTCTCGTGCTCGACGCCGCGGCGCTGCTCGAGCTCGGATGCTTCGGCTACGGCGCGCGCAAGGACCTGCACCTGTTCGCCACGCTGCAGTCGCGGCTCGACGCCCGCACGCTGCGCTGCGACAGCCACTTCACCTGTCGCGCCAGCGGCCGGCGCCGCCCCGAGATGGACGGCTACGGCTGGTTCCCGTTCGACTCGGTGGTCGTGCGCTGCCGCCCGCGCATGGCCTCGGTGCTCGCCAGCCGCGTCGACCTGCCGGCGGTGCTCGCGCAACTGCGCGAGACGCAGACCGTGCCGGCCTGATGCGCGTCGGCGCTTCGGGCACGGCGCCCGCCGACCCGATCGTCGGGCCATCGCGCACCGCGCCGCTCGCGCGACGGTCGCAGCCCGCCGCCGTGCACCGCGGTCGCCCGGCGGCGTGCGCAACGGGCGGACCCCGGACGATGACTGCCGTCCCCGAACGCGGACGACCGAGCGCGCGGTGGTGTGAGCCCCGGCGCCGCACGTGTCACTTGGTGCCGAACAGCCGGTCGCCGGCGTCGCCGAGCCCGGGCACGATGTAGCCGTGTTCGTCGAGCCGCTCGTCGACGGCGGCGGTGTACACCGGCACGTCGGGGTGGTGGGCGTGGAAGCGCGCGAGCCCCTCGGGTGCGGCGAGCAGGCACACGAAGCGGATCGACTTCGGCGCGGTCTCCTTCAGTCGTTCGACGGCGGCCACCGCCGAGTTGCCGGTGGCCAGCATCGGGTCGAGCACGATCGCGTCGCGCTCGTGCATGTCGGCCGGCATCTTGAAGTAGTACTCGACCGCGACCAGCGTCTTCGGGTCGCGGTACAGGCCGACGTGGCCGACGCGCGCGCCCGGCACCACCTCGAGCATGCCGTCGAGGAAGCCGGCGCCGGCGCGCATGATCGAGACGAACACGGTCTTCTTGCCGTCGATCACCGGCGCGCGCATGCGCGCCAGCGGGGTCTCGATGTCGATCATCTGCGTGGGCATCGCGCGCGTGACCTCGTAGGCCATCAGCATCGCGATCTCGTGCATCAGCCGGCGGAAGCTGTTCGTCGAGCGGTCCTTCTGCCGCATCAGCGTCAGCTTGTGCTGCACCAGCGGGTGGTCGACGACGTGGACGAGGGCATCGGTCATGCGTTTCTCCGGCGGACGCGCGCAGCATAATCAACCGCCGCGCCGACGCGCTGCGCCGGCGCGCCAACGGGGGGACGAGCGTGGAACAACTGCTGCTGTGGGTCGCGCGCATCGCCGGCGGGGTCGGTGCGCTGGCCACCGTCGTCGCGTTCGCGGCGCGCGCCGCCGGCCACTGGCACCTGGGCAGCTGGCAGGTCGGCTCGCTGCTGCAGGCCGGCATCGCGCTGACGTCGCTGGCGGCGCTGGCCTACGTCGCGGTGGTCGCCGAGCGGCGCGTGCGCTGAGGGCCCCGGCCGGCGGTCGGCGCCGGCGGGTCGACGGGTTGAAATCGGCCCGGCGCGGCCCACCTCGTGGGGGTGGAAGGATGGATCGCCTTGGGGGCGGTCGTCGGCGTGGTCGCGTTCGCCGGCGGGTTGCTGGCACCGACGCTGCTGCGACTGTGGCGCCGCCGTGCCGTCGTCGCGCAGCCGTTTCCCGCCGCGTGGCGCGAGATCCTGCGCCGGCGCGTGCCACTCGTGCGCGAACTGCCGGCCGCGCAACAGCTGCGGCTGAAGCGGCACGTGCAGTGGCTGCTGGCCGAGGTGCCGTTCGTCGGCTGCGCAGGGATGTCGATCGACGACGAGGTGCGCGTGACGATCGCCGCGCAGGCGGCGCTGCTGCTGCTGGGGCGCGGCGGCTCGTTCGGGAACGTGCGCGAGGTGCTGGTGTACCCCGGTCACTTCGTCGTGCCGCGCACCGCCGCCGCTGCCGACGGCACCGTGCACGAGTCGCGCGACGTGCTGGCCGGGCAGAGCTGGGACCGCGGCCGGGTGATCCTGGCCTGGGACGCGGTGCTCGACGGTGCCGCCGACCCGCACGACGGCGCCAACGTCGTGATTCACGAATTCGCGCACCAGCTGGACCAGGACACCGGCAGCGCCAACGGTGCGCCCTACGTCGGCCGCGGCACCTGGCCGCGCGAGTGGGCACGCACGATGAACGCCGAGTACGACGCGCTGCGCCTGCGACTGTCGCGCGGCGAGCCGGGGCTGCTCGACCCTTACGCCGCCACCAGCCCGGCCGAGTTCTTCGCCGTCGCCAGCGAGGTCTTCTTCGAGCGGCCCGACGCGCTGGCCCGCGAGCGGCCGGCGTTGTACGAGCAGCTCAGGCGCTGCTACCGCGTCGACCCGGCGCTGTGGGCGCCGCGCGGCTGAGCGCGCGGCCGCGCCTGCGGGTCACGCGCTGCGGTTCAGGTGCGGCATCGCCTGCCCGGCGTACGGCGCGCCGATGACGTCGCACAGACGCTGCATCGCGTCGGGGTGCGCGACGTTGAGCACAAGCAGGTCGTCGGGGCGGTCGTGGAAGTGCTCGGTCACGCTGCGGTTGTGCTCGAGGTAGTGGGAGATGTACAGGTCGCGGTCGTACAACCGCCGCTCGTCGTCGCCGTGCTGCAGGACGAACCCGTCCCACAGGTAGCCCGGGTAGCGGTAGTCGAACGCACGCAGGTCGTCGGCCGTCGGCAAGCGGCGCTTGCCGACGATCCTGGTGTGGAACCGGACCAGCGAGTCGAACCACCGCTGCGCACTGTCGCGCACCGTCAGGATGAACTTGCTGCCGGGGAACGCGGCGTCGACCGCGCGGCAGGTCTCGGGGTAGGAACACGGCACGTCCTGGAACGCGTCGGCGGTGCGGCACAGCGCGACGACGCGGGCGAAGTCGCGGCTAGCCCAGTCGGCGCGGATCGTCTCGCCACGCGCCTGCAGGCCGAGGCGCAGGCCCAGCGAGCGCAGCGCCGCCTCGATCGACGTCGTTCCGGTCTTGTTGCGCCCGACGCAGACCACCTTGCGTCCGCCCGCGGGGCCGGTCATCGCGTCGCGCAACTGGCCGAGGTAGGGCGTCGGCCAGCCCGGTGGCCCCGGCGCGCGAGATCAGCGCCTCGGCCTCCTCCCATCGGCCCATGACGCAGTGGCAGTGGGCCAGGCTGCGCCAGCACTCGATGCTGCGCGGCGCCAGCGCCAGCGCGTGCTCGAGTCACGGCAGGGCGCGCCTCGGCCTGCCGGCATGCGCCAGCAGCACGCCGAGGGGGTGGTTCGCCGCCGGGTGCCCTGGGTTGGCGTCGAGCAGCGCGGCGTACTGCTGCGCCGCCTTGACGTCGCAAGTCATCGACGCCGCGGCCGCGTGCCGCGACGATGCGCGCATCGGGGACTCCAGGAGCACGCATGAACGGCATCGACCTGCTGCCGCTGGCCGTCGGCCACCTGATCGGGCTGGGCGCCGTCGGCTCCTGCCTGGGCGTCGGGCTGCTGGCGAGCCGCTTCGTCGAAGCGAGCGCGCGGCAGCCCGAGATGATGGAGCCGCTGCAGACCAAGGTCTTCCTGCTCGTCGGCGTGCTCGACGGCGCGTTCATCATCGCCACCGGCATCGGGCTGTGGTTCGCGGTGGCGAACCCGTTCGGCGGCTGAGCCCGGCCGCGTCGCGCTAGCGGGCGTCGCCGAGCAGCCGGCGCAACGCCTGCGCCGTCGCGGTGTCGGCCGGCAGCAGCGTTTCGACGGCGAGCTCGGCGAGCGTCACCTCTTGCGGTGCGCCGAACACCGTGACCGTCGTGACGAAACCCAGCCGCCCGTGCGGCGTGTTCAGCACGAGTGGCGCGACGACGTCGTCGCGCCACTCGCGCGTGTCGTCGGCCTGCGGGGCGGTGCCCGCCGTGCGCAGTTCGTCGTGCAGGCGGCGCAGCGTCTCGTCGCCGGTCGCCGCGAGCTGGCGCCGCAGCCGCGACAGCACGTGGGCGCGCCAGCCCGGCAGGTCGTCGACCATCGGTGCGAGCCCGCGCGGGTGCAGCGACAGGCGCAGCACGTTGACCGGCGGCTGCAGCAGCACCGGGTCGACGAGCGAGGTCAGCAGACCGACGGCGCGGTTCGCGGCGACCAGGTTCCAGTGCCGGTCCACCGCCAGCGCCGGCCAGGGTTCGTGCGCGTCGAGCAGGCGCTGCAGCGCGTCGCGCGCCGGTGTCAGCGCCGGGTCGGCGAGGTCGCGCTCGGCATACAGCGGCGCGTAGCCCGCAGCCTGCAGCAGCAGGTTGCGTTCGCGCAGCGGCACGTCGAGGCGCCCGGCGAGCCGCAGCACCATCGCGCGGCTCGGCGATGCGCGGCCGGTCTCGAGCCAGCTGAGGTGGCGCGTCGACACCCCGGCGTCGAGCGCGAGCGCCAGCTGCGTGGCGCCGCGACGCTGCCGCCAGCGACGCAGCAACTCGCCGAACGAGCGCGGCCGGGTGGCGCGATCCATCGTTCAGAACAGGGTGCCGTCGCTGTCGATCGCGACCGGCGGTGCGCCGCCGGGGCGGCGCTCGGCAGCGATCGCGCGGCCCGCGGCCCAGGTGCCACCTTCGAGCACGCACGCGAGCGGCATCTCGGCGGCGCTGCGCCCGAGGCGCTCCCGCACCCGCGGGGCGATCTCATCGAGCAGCGTGACCGTCAGCGCGCGCCACTCGATCACCCAAGCATCGTGTGGCTTGCGCAGGCGTCGGGCGAAGTCCGCATCGCGCGGCACGGCGACGCCGGCGTCGAGCAGCAGGCCACCGTTGCGGTACTCGGGCAGGCCGGTCAGCACGTCGAGGCCGTCGACCGGCACGCCGGCCCACTGGAAAGGCTCGAGCAGCGAGTACGTCAGCCACTGGCTGAGCTTGTGGAACGGCACCCAGCCGGCGCCCGGCCCGTCGCCGCCCGCCAGCGGGTGCGGCCAGGCGTCGCCCACCGGCGTGCCGGCGAACGCCTGGCCGCTGGGCCAGATGCCGCTGAACGCGTCGAGCAGCGCGCGCAGCACGTCGCCGGCCTGCACGCGGCCGGTGGCGGCCAGTGCGTCGAACAGCCGGCCCGGGCGGCCATCGGCGCCGAACGTGCCCGGTCGCTCGCGCAGCGCCGCGGCGAGCCGGTGCAGCAGCGCGGCGCGGCCGTCGAGCCCGACCAGCGGGTTGCCGTCGTGCACCTGGAAACGTGCGGCGAGCGTGCCGGCGTCGAGTGCGGCGAGCGCGTCGGCGTCGACCCGCCAGGGATCGCGAGGATTCGACGAGAACACGCCGGCCATGAAGGCGCGAAAGCTCGCCACGCCGAGCCCCTCGGAGCGCGCGTGCCGCCCGCCGCCCGGCTCGAGGTACGACCACGCCGGCCCGGCGCCGGCGTCGAGCAGCACGCTGACCAGCGCCAGGTCGATGCGGGCACGCGCGACCTCGGCGGCGTCGCGACCGGCCAGCGCGGCGTCGAGCTCGGCCTTGCGGTCGACGCCGTCGGCCTCGAAGTGGCGCCAGCGGCTGTGCAACGGAATCGGCCCGTCGCCGAAGCGCGCGCGTGTCAGCGCGGCGACGCGCTCGGCCACCGCGTCGAGCCGCGAGCGGTCGAGCGTGAAGTGCGCCGACGCACCGGCGGCGACGGCGGCGGTGACGTTCGCGCAGCGCACGCGGATCGTCGCCGGGTCGCGCAGCGTCGCGACGCCGGGTGGCAGCGTGGCGCCGCTCACTCGAGGCCGCGGCCCTTGACCGCCGCGAGCCGGCCCTCGTCGGGCACCGCGCCGTCGGTGAAGTAGCCGGCGGCGATCTTGGCCTCGATCTCGACCTTGGCGTCGGCGGGCACCAGCGCGTCGGGGATCTTGATGCGCTCGCCGACCTCGATGCCGCTGCCGGTGATCGCGTCGTACTTGTCGTTGCTCATGCTTACCAGCCGATGGATCCTTCGGATGCCCAGCCAGTGCAGCACGTCGGGCATCAGCTCCTGGAAGCGCATGTCCTGCACGCCGGCGACGCACTCGGTGCGCAGGAAATAGGTGGCCGCCGAGTCGCCGCCCTGCTGGCGCTTGCGCGCGTTGTAGACGAGGAACTTCGTCACCTCGCCGAGCGCGCGGCCTTCCTTGCGGCTGTAGACGATCAGGCCGACGCCGCCGCGCTGCGCGCCCTGGATGCACTCCTCGATCGCGTGGGTCAGGTACGGGCGGCAGGTGCAGATGTCGCTGCCGAACACGTCGGAGCCGTTGCACTCGTCGTGCACGCGCGCGGTCAGCGTCACGGCGGGATCCGCGAGCGCGCGCACGTCGCCGAACACGTACAGCGTCTGCCCGCCGATCGGCGGCAGGAACACCTCGAGGTCGCTGCGCGTGACCAGCTCGGGGTACATGCCGCCGGTCTCCTCGAACAGCGCTCGCCGCAAGTCGCCTTCCGCGACGCCGAAACGCTTTGCGACGCCGGGCAGCCACCACACCGGCTCGACGGCGATCTTGGTGACGACCGCCGACGCGTCGTCGAGCAGGACGCGCCCGTCGACCTGCAGCCGCTGGAACGCCAGCGCCTGCTTCACCTCGGGCAGGTGGATGTGCGCCTTCGTCACGGCGATCGTCGGGCGGATGTCGTAGCCCTGCGCGAGATACTCGGCGTAGACCTGTTGCACGCCGGCGCCCCAGGGGTCGAGCGAGACGATCTTCTCGGCCTCGCCCCATTGCGGGTAGGGGCCGATGGGGTCGGTGGGCGCGGTGTTCGTCAGGTCGGCGCGGTGGCCGCGCGGCAGGCTGCCTGCCGCCACCGCCAGCGCGCGGTACACACCGTAGCTGCCGCTGTGCGTGCCGATCACGTTGCGCTGGCTGCGGTGGGTCGTCGTGCCGACCACCGGGCCACGCCCGAGCGCGTCGGCGGCGCCCCAGCGGATCGTCGGTGCGCCGACGGCGCCCTGGCCGGGGTGCGAGGTCAGGCGGATGTGGCGCGGGGCGTTCGGGCTGGGCGTGGCCATCGGCAATGCGGGGGGTGGCGACCCCGGCGAGGATACGCCGGTGCGCGGCGTTGCCGCTGCAACGGTGGGGCAGGGGCAGGCCGTGCCGGCGGCGGCCAAGGCGCGGCATGATCGGGTCCCACCACCGCCGGACGCGATGCCCGACCGCCGCCCGATCGCCCTCGTCACCGGTGCCTCGTCGGGCATCGGCGAGGCGCTGGCGCGCCGTTTCGCCGCGGGTGGCCACGATCTCGTGCTGGTGGCGCGGCGTGCCGAACCGCTTCGCGCGCTCGCCGACGCACTGACCGCGGCGCACGGCGTGCGCGCCTGGGCGGTGCCCGTCGACCTGGCGCAGCCCGATGCACCTTCCGTACTGGCCACGGCGATGCGGCGCGCGCGTCGGCCGATCGACGTGCTCGTCAACTGCGCCGGCGTCGTGCAGGTCGGGCGCTTTGCCGAGACGCCGGCGGCGCGTCACCGCGAACTGGTCGACCTCAACGTCGGCGCGCTGACCTCGATGCTGGCGCACTTCGTGCCACCGATGCTGCGCCGCGGCCACGGCCGCGTGCTGAACGTCGCGTCGATCGCGGCGTTCCAGCCGGTACCGACGCTGGCCACTTACGCCGCGACCAAGGCGTTCGTGCTGTCGCTGACCGAGTCGCTCGCCGAGGAACTGCACGGCACCGGCGTGACCGCCACCGCGCTGTGCCCCGGCATCACCGCCACGCCGATGCTCTCGGGCGCCGAGCGCGCGCACCCTGGCCTGCGCCGGCTGCCGCGCCTGGTCGTCGGCAGCGTCGACGACGTCGCCGCCGAAGGCCACGCGGCGTGCCTGCGCGGCGACGTGGTGTGCGTGCCCGGGCTGCTGAACACCGCCACCGTCACCGCCGGACGGGCACTGCCGAAGTGGCTGGTGCGTCGCGTCGGCGGCGCGTTGTCGCGCGGGCTGGAGTGACGGCCCGGTCGTCGGGCCACGCCGCGCGCCATCGCGCGTCCCACGCCGCCGCCGCAGCGGCCCCGGCCTGCCGCAGCGTCGCAGCGGGCATCGCGAGGGCCGCGCGCAGTGCGCGCGCCGCGCCGCTCGCGTCGACGACGCCGCCGGCCTCGCAGTCCCAGGTCTCGACGAAGGCGCCGAGTTTGCGCGACTGGCCCGGCTCGGCCGGCGAGCGCAGGCTCACGCGCGCTCGTGCATACGCCAGCGCGACGATGCGTGCGTGCAGGCTGCTCGCGCACACCGCCTGCGCGCCGGCGACCAGCGCGCACAGGTCCCACGGGTGCAGCGACGCGAACACGCGCACCGCAGGCGGCAGCCGCGCCGCCAGCCGCTGCAGCACCGCGAGGTCGTCGTGCCACGGCGCGGCCCCGGCGCGCCACAGCACGACGCCGAGCCCGCTGGCCGACCGCATCGCGCGCAGCTGCACCGCCAGCGTGTCGAGCGTCGCGTCGTCGCCGAACGCGGCGCCGACCTGCACCGCGACGTAGCCGCCGGGAAAGGCGCCGCGCATGGCGGCGACCTCGCCGCGCTGCGCGTGGCGCGCGATGGGCGCGGCGCACAGCGCCGCGACGCGCACCGCCGGGTCGGGTGCCAGCGTGGCGTCGAGTCCCAGCGCGCGCAGGGCCGCCTGCGTGCGGCGGTCGCGCACGCTCAGCGCGTCGGCGCGGCGCAGCTTGGCGAGCACCTCGTCGCGCATCGCCGGCGGGCAGCGCGCGAGGTCGACGCCGCCGACGCCGGCGACGACGAGCCGCGCGAGCTGCGGCAGCGTGCCGCGGGCGAACAGGTACGGCGCGCGGTCGTCGCGGCCGAGCCACCGGCGCAGCCAGCGCCGGCGCGTCGCCGGGCGCGGGCCGAGCCACGCCACCGTGGATGGCACCTGTTCGGGCGGCAGCAGCATCACCGCGGCCTGCCACGCGGTGCAGGTCAGCAGTTCGCCGCCGAGCTGCAGCACGCGCAGCGGCGTCGCGCCGAGGCGTCCGGCGACCTCGGCCAGCGCGTGCACGTGGTGACCCCCCACCGCGCGCAGGTCGCGCGACGCGAGGCCGGTGAAGACCAGCTCGTCGCGCGGCAGCAGCGCCTGCGCCAGGTGCGCGAACAGCAGGTCACCGAAGTTGTGGCGGTCGAAGGCGCCGAACACGACGACCGGGGTGCCCATCGCGGCCCTAGCGTTCGCCCTTGCGGTACGGCTTCATCAGCGCCTGCGGGTACGCGGCGCGGCGCGCCATCACGACCAGCGCGACGATCGCCATCGCGTACGGCAGCATCAGGTACACCTGGTACGGCAACTCGACGCCGAACACGCCGCCGCCCGCCTGCTGCAGCCGCAGCTGCAGCGCGTCGAAGAACGCGAACAGCAGCGCACCGAGCAGCGCCTTGCCCGGGCGCCACGACGCGAACACCACCAGCGCGACGCACACCCAGCCGCGGCCGTTGACCATGTTGAAGTAGAACGCGTTGAACGCCGCCAGCGTCAGGAAGGCGCCGGCCACGCCCATCAGCGCCGAGCCGGCGACGACGGCGCCGATGCGCACCCGCGCCACGCTCAGCCCCTGGCCCTCGGCGGCGGCCGGGTTCTCGCCGACCATGCGCACCGCCAGACCGACCGGCGTGCGGTACAGCACGTACGCGATGGCCGGCACCGCGAGCAGCGCGAGGACGGTCAGCGCCGTCTGCTCGCCAAGCACCGGAATCGGCAACCCCTGCAGCGGTTCGAACGTGGCCACCGTCGGCGGGCGCTCGACCTCGGGGAAGCTGACGCGGTAGGCGTAGCTCGCGACGCTGGTGGCCAGCAGTGTGATGCCCAGACCCGACACATGCTGCGACAACGCCAGTTGCACCGTGAGCACGCCGTGCAGCAGCCCGAACGCGGCGCCGGCGAGCGCGGCGGCGGCGACGCCGGTCCACAGCCCGGCGCCCTGGTACACGGTGAGCCAGCCGACGAAGGCACCGGCGACCATGATCCCCTCGATGCCCAGGTTGAGCACGCCGGCGCGCTCGCACAGCAGCACGCCCAGCGTGCCGAGGATCAGCGGGGTCGCGATGCGCAGCACCGCGGACCAGAACGCGGCGGAGCCCAGCAGCTCGAGCGTCTCGGCCATCGCTCAGCGCCAGCGCACGCGGTACTGCGTGAGCATCGTCGCCACCAGCATCGCGATCAGCGCGGCCGACACGATCACATCGGCGATGTACGTCGGCACGCCGACCGCGCGGCTCATACTGTCGGCGCCGACCAGGATGCCGGCGACGAACACCGCCGCGGCGACGACGCCGAGCGGATGGAGCATCGCCAGCATCGCGACCACGATGCCGCTGTAGCCGTAGCCTGGGCTCATGTCGAGCGTCACGTAGTGCGCGCGGCCGGCCACCTCGACCGCGCCGGCCAGCCCCGCGAGCGCCCCTGAGATCAGCGCGACCTTGACCGTGACCCAGCCCACCGGCATGCCGGCGAACGCCGCGGCGCGCGCGTTGGCGCCCACCGCGCGGATCTCGAAGCCGGTGGTCGTGAAACGCAGCAGCGCCCACAACGCGACGGCCAGGGCCAGCGCGGCGACGAGCCCGGTGTGCACGCGGCTGCGTTCGATCAGCCGGTCGAGCTGCATCGTGTCCTGCAGCGCGACGCTCTGCGGCCAGCCCAGCGCCGAGGGGTCCTTCATCGGTCCGTCCAGCAGCGCCGACACCGCAAGCAGCACGATGAAGTTCAACAGCAGCGTCGTGACGACCTCGTCGACGCCCAGGCGCTTCATCAACGCCGGTCCGAGCAGCAGCAATGCGCCGGCGGCCGTCGCGGCGGCGATCATCAGCGGCCACAGCAGCCAGGGGTGCAGTTCGAGGCCGACGCCGCCGTGCAGCCCGCCGACCGCCACCGCAGCGATCGCTCCGGCGTACAGCTGCCCTTCGGCGCCGATGTTGTACAGCCGGGCACGGAACGCCACCGCGGCGGCGAGCCCGGTCAGGATCAGCGGCGTGGCGCGCGTGAGCGTCTCGGTGATCGCGAAGCGCGAACCGAATCCGCCCTCGAGCAGCAGCGCGTAGGCGCGGCCCACCGGCGCGCCGGCCCAGGCCACCAGCAGCGACGTCACCAGCAGCGTGACCGCGATCGCCCCGAGCGGTGCGGCGAGCAGCATCGTGCGCGAAGGCTCAGCGCGCCGCTCGAGCTGCATCGCAGGCCTTGTCGCCGGCCATCGCCAGCCCGATCGCCGCCAGCGTCCACTGCGCGGCCGGCTTCGCCGGCCCGAGGCGGCCGTGGTGCATCACCGTGATGCGGTCGGCCAGCGCGAAGATCTCGTCGAGGTCCTCGCTGATCAGCAGCACCGCGCTGCCCGCCGCGGCGGCGTCGATCAGCTGCTGGTGCACGTAGGCGACGGCGCCGACGTCCAGCCCCCAGGTCGGCTGGTTGGCGACGATCAGCACCGGTGGTCTCGCGTCGTCGGGGTCGCCCGCCAGCGCGCGGCCGAGGATGAGCTTCTGCATGTTGCCGCCCGACAGCGACCGTGCCCGCGTCTCGAGCCCGGCCGCTTCGGTGCCGCGCACGTCGAAGCGCTCGACCAGCGCGCGCGCATGCGCCCGTGCGCGGGCGCGATGCAGCACGCCGGCGCGCGAGAACGCCGGGCTCGCGTAGCGCTCGAGCACGGCGTTCTCCCACAGCGCGAGGTCGCCGACGGTGCCTTCGGCGTGCCGGTCTTCGGGCACCCGCGCGACACCGGCCTCGACCCATGCCCGCGGCAGCGCGGGCAAGGTGCGGCCGGCCACCGCGAGCGTGCCGGCATCGAGCGCGCGTTGTCCGCACAGCACCTCGGCCAGCGCCTGCTGCCCGTTGCCGGCGACCCCGGCGACCGCGACGACTTCGCCGGCTCGCAGTTCGAGGTCGACGGCGTCGAGCAGCCGGCGCACGCCCGAGCCCTGCAGCGTCGCGCCGCGCAGCGTGCACACGACGTCGCCGGTCGCGTGGGTGCGGCGCTGCGCCGGCGCGACACGGCGCCCGACCATCGCCTCGGCGAGCGCCGCCTTGTCGGCACCCGCCGTCGGCAGCACCGCGACCAGTCGGCCGCCACGCAGGATCGCGACGCGGTGCGACACGCGCAGCACCTCGTCGAGCTTGTGGCTGATGAAGATCACCGACAGACCCTGGGCGACCAGCTGCTCGAGCGTGGCGAACAGCGACTCGCTCTCGCTCGGCGTCAGCACCGCCGTGGGCTCGTCGAGGATCAGGATGCGCGCGCCGCGCACGAGCGCCTTCAGGATCTCGACGCGCTGGCGCTCGCCGACCGAGAGGTCGCCCACGCGCGCATCGGGGTCGACGTGCAGGCCGAAGCGCTTCGCTGCGTCGAGCAGCTTGGCCCTCGCCGCACCGCGGCGCGAGAACGGCTGCCACAGCGGCTCGGTGCCGAGCATCACGTTGTCGAGCGCGCTCAGGTTGTCGGCCAGCGCGAAGTGCTGGTGCACCATGCCGATGCCGCTGTCCAGCGCCGCGCTCGGCCGCCCGGGCGGCAGCGGCCGGCCGAACACCTCGATCGAGCCGGCGTCGGCGACGTAGTGCCCGAACAGGATCGACACCAGCGTGCTCTTGCCCGCGCCGTTCTCGCCGAGCAGCGCCAGCACCTCGCCGCGGTCGAGGTCGAGCGAGATGCCGTCGTTGGCCACCAGCGCGCCGAAGCGCTTGGAGATGTCCTTCAGGCGCAGCACCGGCATGGCGTGCATTCTCGGCCATCGTCGGCGCCACGCGACAGACGCGGCGAGCGGTGTGGCCGCACGCCGCGCGTCACGGCGGCGGGCGGGTCGGTCGCGATCGCGGTTTGAACCGCTTGCGCGATCGCCGCAACACAGCGGCGAGTTCAACCCCGTCGCCTCGACGGGCCCGCGCCGTCCGCGCCGGGCCGGCCGAGCGTCCCGACCACGTCCCCGAGGAGCCATCGATGAACAACCCGATCCACACCGCGGCCTCGCGTCTGGTGGCCGCGACGCTGGCAGCGGTCACCACCGTCGCGCTGTTCAGTGCCGTCGTCGACATCGCCGAGCCTCAGCGCGGGGCCATGTTCGCCGCGGCCGCGGCCAGGCAAGCGGTGCCGGGCGGCGGTGCTGCGTCGGCGCCGCTGGCCGTCGCCGGGGTCACCGCCGACCACGCCGAGGCGCCGCCGGCGCGGTGACGCCCTGCGCGCCGGCGGGCGGCGGGCCTGTCCTTCGCGCGCTGCGTGACGGGACTCCTGCTCTCTTCGCGGGCCGGCCGGGCCTCACCGGGCGGTCGGCTTGGGCTGCGCGTCGTCCACCTTGACGCTGAACTTGCCGTCGAGGATGTCCTTCTCGCGGGTGCGCACCTTGGCGACGAGATCGGCCGGGATCCTCTTCTCGAAGGTGCCCAGCGGGCTCAGCGAAGAGCCCTTGACCTTCATGTGCGAGTGATGGCCATAGTCCTCGGCCTTGAAGCTGCCGGCCTTCACCGCCTTCAGCGCGGCGTCGATCGTGGGCTCCATGTGCCACAGCGCCGAGGCGACCACGGTGTCCGGGTACTGGGCCTGCGTGTCGATGACGTTGCCGATGGCCAGCACCTTGCGCTCCTTGGCCGCGTCGGACACGCCGAAGCGTTCGGCGTACATGATGTCGGCACCGCGGTCGATCATCGCGAACGCCGCCTCCTTGGCCTTCGGCGGGTCGAACCAGCTGTTGATGAAGGTCACCATGAACTCGACCTTCGGGTTGACTTCCTTCGCGCCGGCCATGAACGCGTTCATCAACCGGTTCACCTCGGGGATCGGGTAGCCGCCGACCATGCCGATCTTGTTCGACCTGGTCATGCCGCCGGCGATCATCCCGGTCAGGTACGCCGGCTCCTGGATGTAGTTGTCGAACACGCTGAAGTTCGGCGCCTGCGGCTTGCCGCTGCTGCCCATCAGGAACGCCGTCTTCGGGTAGTCCTTGGCCACCTTGCGCGCCGCGGCCTCGACGGCGAAGGACTCGCCGACGATCAGCTGGTGGCCCGCCTCGGCGTACTGGCGCATCACGCGCTCGTAGTCGGCGTTGGCGACGTTCTCGCTGAACACGTAGTCGATCTCACCGCGCGCGACCGCCGCCTTCAGCGCCTTGTCGATGCGGCTGACCCACTGCTGTTCGACCGGCACGGTGTAGATCGCGGCGACCTTCAGCCTGGTCTGCGCGAAGGCAGGCGACGCGGCGAGAGTGCCGCCGAGCACGGCGGCGGCGACGATCAGGGCACGACGGCGGGACGGGGTCATGGGCGCTCCTGGGGCGGGTGGGACGTGCGCGCAATGTAGCAAGGCGCGTCCGCGCCAACCAGGGCCCGCGCCGTCGGTGCCCGCCTAGAATCCGGTCGTCCCGCGCTCCCCCGGCGGGTCGCTAGCGCCCCGCCTTCGATGAACCCGAATGCCCTGACCGCCCTGTCGCCGCTCGACGGGCGCTACGCCGCCAAGGTCGCGGCGCTGCGTCCGCTGTTGTCGGAGTTCGGCCTGATGCACCGCCGCGTGCAAGTCGAGGTCGAGTGGTTCATCGCCCTGTCGGACGCCGGCTTCGCCGAGTTCGCGCCGCTGTCGCTGGACGCGCGCGCGCTGCTGCGCGGGCTCGTCGCGCGCTTCGACGAGGCCGACGCGCAGGCCATCAAGGACATCGAGAGGACGACCAACCACGACGTCAAGGCCGTCGAGTACTGGCTGAAGTCGCGCTTCGACGGCCATGCCGAGCTGCGCGCCGTCGGCGAGTTCGTGCACTTCGCGTGCACCAGCGAGGACATCAACAACACCGCGCACACGCTGATGCTCGACGCCGCGCGTCAGCAGGTGCTGCTGCCGGCGCTCGACGCGGTGACCGATCGGCTGCGGGGCATGGCGCACGACTTCGCCGATGAGCCGATGCTTGCGCGCACGCATGGGCAGACGGCCAGCCCGACGACGGTGGGCAAGGAGATCGCCAACGTCGTCGCAAGGCTGGATGCGGCGCGCGAGCGCGTCGCCGGCGTGAAGCTGCTGGCGAAGATGAACGGCGCGGTGGGCAACTACAACGCGCACCTCGCGGCGTGGCCACAGTTCGACTGGGAGACGTTCGCGCGCCGCGTCGTCGAACAGCGGCTGGGTCTGGCGTTCAACCCCTACACGATCCAGATCGAGCCGCACGACGCGATGGCCGAGCTGTTCGACGCCGTCGCGCGCTGCGACACGATCCTGATCGACTGGTGCCGCGACGTCTGGGGCTACATCTCGCTGGGCTACTTCAGGCAGAAGCTCAAGCCCGGGGAGGTCGGGTCGTCGACGATGCCGCACAAGGTCAACCCGATCGACTTCGAGAACGCCGAGGGGAACTTCGGGCTGGCCAACGCGCTGCTGGCGCACCTGAGCCACAAGCTGCCGATCTCGCGCTTCCAGCGCGACCTGACCGACAGCACGGTGCTGCGCAACATGGGTGTGGCGCTGGGCTACGCCGTGCTCGGGCTGGACTCGCTCGCGCGCGGGCTCGGCAAGCTCGAACTGAACGCGCCTGCGCTGGCCGCCGACCTCGACGCCGCGTGGGAAGTGCTGGCCGAGGCGATCCAGACCGTGATGCGCCGCCACCGCCTGCCCGAGCCGTACGAGCGTCTGAAGGCACTGACGCGCGGCCAGGCCGTCACGCGCGAGACGATGGCCGCGTTCATCGACGGCCTCGCCGACCTGCCGGCGGCCGAGCGCGAGCGGCTGAAGGCGATGACGCCGGCGACCTACACCGGCGCCGCGGCCGCGCTGGCGCGGCGCATCTGACGACCTGCACGCCGGCGTCGCTGCGGCCGGCTCGCATCGCGACCCTGTACAGTTGACCGGCGTGAACTTCGTCGACGCTTTGCGCGCAGCCAGCGCCCGCCACGATTCGATGCTGTGCATCGGTCTCGATCCCGAGCCCGCGCGCTTCCCGCTCGCCTGGCGCGGCGACGCGGCGCGCATCTTCGACTTCTGCGCTGCGGTCGTCGACGCGACACACGACCTGGTCTGCGCCTTCAAGCCGCAGATCGCCTACTTCGCGGCGCACCGCGCCGAGGACCAGCTCGAGCGGTTGATCGCGCACATCCGCGCGACGGCCACCGGGGTCCCGGTGATCCTGGACGCCAAGCGCGGCGACATCGGTGCGACCGCCGAGCAGTACGCGCGCGAGGCGTTCGAGCGCTACCGCGCCGACGCGGTGACCCTGTCGCCGTTCATGGGGCTCGATTCGCTCGAGCCGTTCCTGCGCCACCGCGACAAGGGTGCGATCCTGCTGTGCCGCACCTCGAACCCGGGCGGCGATGACCTGCAGGCGCAGGTGCTCGAAGGCGGCGAGCGCGTCTACGAACGCGTCGCTCGACTGGCCGCCGGGCCGTGGAACCGCCATGGCCAGCTTGGGTTGGTCGTCGGGGCGACCTATCCGGCCGAGATCGCTCGCGTGCGCGAACTGGCGCCGACGCTGCCGCTGCTGATCCCGGGGATCGGTGCGCAGGGCGGCGACGTCGAGGCGACGGTGCGCGCCGGCTGGCGCCATGACGCGCCGATCGTCGTCAACTCGTCGCGCGCCGTGCTGTACGCCGGCGACGGCGACGACTTCGCCGGCGCCGCGCGGCGCGCGGCGCAGGCCACGCGCGACGCGCTGAACCTGGCGCGCGCCGCAGCCGTGACTTAGCGCACGCGCCGAGGCGTCGGCCCGACCCCTGGTTTCAGCTTGTTGCGGAGCAGGTCGATAAGCGGACACACCGTGTTGCAACGCGCGCACGACGACTCCGGCGGCGACTTCCGCCTGCTCGGGGACGCCGACGCGCCGGACCCGTTGAATCCCACCGACACCCTCGATCCGCGCCTGCAGGTCAACGCCTCGATCGCCCGCTACTTCTTCGGGACGGTCGCGGTGGCCTCGCTCGTGGGCGTCGCGATTCAGATGTGGGCGGCCGTCACGGGCACGTACGAGTGGCGCCACTTCGTGCTGGCCACCGCATTCTTGCTGACCGCGGGCATCAGCATCGTGGCGAGGCGCCTGGGTGACCGGTTCATCGCGCCGGCGTTGACGGTGACCTCCATGTTGATCATCGCGCTGGTGGCTGCAACCACCGTGGCGCAGCAGTGGGGGCTGTCCAGCGCGTCGCTCGGGCTGTTCGGGCTGATCATCGCCGCACTGTTGGCGATCGCGACGGTACGAGGCGGCGTGATCGTCGCCGCCTTCTCGATCCTGGTGCTCGTGGCGCTGGCCTGGGCCGAACACGTCCAACTCATCGCCGGCGCAGCCGCGGCAGACAAGCCCGTCTGGCTGAGACTGCTGCTGCATCTCGTCGTCGTGGCGTGCGGCACTGCCTGCGGCTTGCTTCTGGCACGCGTCGTCGACCTGTATGTGCGCGCGAGCCGCGAACGGGAGCAGAAGTTCTCGGACCTGCTGGGCATCGCCGCCGACGCCTACTGGGAACTCGACGCGGCGTTCAACCTGACGCACGTCGCACACCGCCAGCACGACGGGCGCTTCGTGACCGACGGGCCGGCGCCCGGCACCCCGCCGTGGGAACTGCCTTGCCTGCTGTTCGACGACGACATGCTCGATGCCCTGCGCGCCGACCTCGAGGCGCGCGAGCCGTTCCGCGACCGCCTGCTGCGCTGGCGCAACGGCGGCACGCTGCACCACCTCAGCGTCAGCGGCGAGCCGCGCGTCGACCACCGGGGCGTGTTCCGCGGCTACTGGGGCGTGGCGCGCGACGTCAGCACCGATGTCGCAGCGCGCGCCGCGCTGGCGGCGACCGAGACGCGCTACCGGGAACTGTTCCGCCGTCTGCCCACGCCGCTGGTGCTGCACCGGCGCGGGCGCGTGCTCGACGCCAACCCGGCCGCGGTCTACCTGTTCGGCTACCGCGACCTGCCGTCGATGCTCGGCCATCACCTCGACGCGCACGGCGAGCCCGGCGCTTCGCGCGACGCGCTGCGCGCGGCGATCGCGCAGATGGAGGCGATGCCGGTGGGGCAGGCGATGGAGCCGGTCGAACTGCTCGTCGAGGCGCTCGACGGCGAGCGCATGCTGGTGCAGGTGAGCGCGGTGCGCGTCGACACGGCCGACGGTCCTGCCACGCTGGCGATCGTCGTCGACGAGACCGAGCGCGCCGCCACCGAGGCGGCGGTGCGTCGCTCGGAGGCGCTGCTGTCGCACCTGGTTTCGACCAGCCCCGACCTGGTCACGCTGACCGAGATGGCCAGCGGGCGCTACGTGATGGTCAACGAGACCTTCGAGCAGGTCCTGGGCTACACGCGCGAGGAGGTCGTCGGACGGCGCTCGCTCGAGGTCGGCGTGTGGGCGCATCCGTCGGACCGCGAGCACCTCACGCGAGCGCTGCAGGTCGACGGGGTGCAGCGCAACTGGCCTTGCGAGTTCGTCGCCAAGTCGGGACGGCGCGTGCAGATGGTCGTCTCGGCCGCGCGTTTCACGATGGACGGGCGCGACTACATCGTGCTCAACGCGCGCGACGTCACCGCGGTCGAACGCGCGCGGCTCGAGCGCGAGGCGATTCTCGCCAACGCGTCGATCGGCATCGCGCTCACGCGCGACCAGACCTTCCAGCTCGTCAACCCAGCGTTCGAGGAGATGCTGGGCTGGCCCGCCGGCACTCTGGTCGGCCAGTCGGCGGGTGTCGTCTGGCCGAGCGACGAGGAGTACGCCCGCGTCGGCCGGGAGCACGGGGCCGCCCTGGGTCGGGGCGAGCGCGTCGAGTTCGAGGCCGAGGTCGCGCGCCGCGACGGGCGGCGCATCGTCTGCCGTCTGCTCGCCCGCGCGGTGGACCCGCGCCACCCCGGCAAGGGCGGCACGGTGTGGATCGCCGAGGACGTCACCGAGCGCCGCCAGCTGCTGCAGGCGCTGTCCAAGGCGCGCGACGACGCCGAGGCGGCGAATCGCGCGAAGAGCGCGTTCCTGGCCAATACCAGCCACGAGATCCGCACGCCGCTGAACGCGCTGCTCAACCTGACGCAGATGGCGCGGCGTGCCGACATCGACGATGCGCAGCGCCATCAGTACCTCGACCTGATCGCCGACAGCGCCGAGGCGCTGGCACCGGTGATCTCGGACATCCTCGACCTGTCGAAGATCGAGGCCGGCAAGCTCAGCGTCGAGCAGGTCCCGTTCGACCTGCACTGGCTGCTGCAGACGCTGCAGCGCGGCTACGCCAAGCTCGCCGAGGGCTACGGTCTGACGCTGACGCTGGACATCGCGCCGCAGGTGCCGCAGCGCGTCGTCGGCGATCCCACGCGGGTGCGCCAGATCCTGCAGAACTACGTCAGCAACGCGCTGAAGTTCACGCCGCGCGGCGGACAGGTGCGCATCGCCGCGCACCGCCTCGACGGTCCGGGCCCGACGCGCGTGCTGTTCGACGTGCACGACACCGGCCCGGGCATCGACGTGGCGATGCAGGCGCGTCTGTTCGCGCCGTTCATGCAGGCCGACCAGTCGACCACGCGCCGCTACGGCGGCACCGGGCTGGGGCTGTCGATCTGCCGCGAGCTCGCGCGCCTGATGGGCGGCGAGGTCGGCGTCGACAGCCAGCCTGGGCGCGGCAGCCGCTTCTGGGCCGAGCTGCCGCTGGAAGTCGCCGGCGACGACATGCGCATCACCGGCTTCGGCGGGATCGACGACGCGCCGCTGGCCGGCGCACGCGTGCTGGTGGTCGAGGACAACGAGATCAACCGGCTGATCGCCGGGCAGCTGCTGCAGCACTGGGGCGTCGAGGTGACGCAGGCCGAGAACGGGCGCCAGGCGCTCGAGGCGGTCGACCGCGCCAGCGCGGCCGGCAAGCCCTTCGACGCGGTGCTGATGGACCTGCAGATGCCCGAGATGGACGGCTGCGAGGCCACCCGCGAACTGCGCCGTCGCCCCGACGGCGCGAACCTGCCGATCATCGCCTACACGGCGGCGGCGCTGGTCGGCGAGCGCGACAAGGCGTTCGACGCCGGGATGAACGACTTCACCCCCAAGCCGGCCGACCGCGCGCTGCTGTTCCAGGTGCTGCGGCGCTGGCTGCGCCGCTGACGCGTCAGCGCCCCCGGCGCAGCAGCGCGTGCAGCGCGATCGCACCGAAGGTCGCGGTGCCGATGCCGCCGAGCGCGAAGTCGCCGAACTTCAGCGTGAAGTCGCCGGTGCCGAGCACCAGCACGATCGCCGCGGTGATCAGGTTCGCGTTGTCCGAGAAGTCGACCTTGTTGTCGACCCAGATCTTGGCGCCGGCCACCGCGATCAGGCCGAACACGACGATGCTTACGCCGCCCATCACCGCCAGCGGGATGGCCTGGATCAGTGCGCCGAACTTCGGGCTGAAGCCGAGCACGATCGCGATCAGCGCCGCGACGACGAACATCGCCGTCGAGTAGATGCGGGTGGCGGCCATCACGCCGATGTTCTCGGCGTAGGTCGTCACGCCGGTGCCGCCCGAGGCGCCGCTGACGATCGTCGCGATGCCGTCGCCGACGAAGGCGCGGCCCATGTACGGGTCGAGGTTGCGCCCGGTCATCGCGCCCACCGCCTTCACGTGGCCGAGGTTCTCGGCCACGAGGATGATCGCCACCGGCGCGATCAGCAACATCGCCTTGGCGTCGAACACCGGCGCGGCGAAAGCCGGCGCGCCGAACCAGGCCGCCGCGGCGATGCCCGACAGGTCGATCGGCTTGCCCAGGCCCAGGCCGTTGGTCAGCACCGCGTAGACGACGCTCGCGACGATCAGGCCCACCAGGATCAGCAGCCGCTGCACCATGCCGCGCGTGAACACCGCCACCAGGCCGACGCAGACGAAAGTCACCGCCTGCATCCAGGCGTCGAAGCCGGTGGGCGCCATGTTCTTGACCGGGATGCCGGCCAGGTTCAGCCCGATCACCGCGACGACCGCGCCGGTGACCACCGGCGGCATCAGCGCCTCGATCCACTGCGTGCCGGCGGCCATCACCACCAGCCCGATCAGCGTGTAGAGCACGCCGCAGGCGACGATGCCGCCCAGCGCCACGCCGAGGTTGGCGTTGGCGCCGCCACCGGCGTAGCCGGTGGCGGCGATCACCACGCCGATGAACGCGAAGCTCGAGCCGAGATAGCTCGGCACGCGCCCGCCGACGACGAAGAAGAAGATCAGCGTGCCGATGCCGCTCATCAGGATCGCGACGTTCGGGTCGAAACCCATCAGGATCGGTGCCAGCACGGTGGCGCCGAACATCGCGATCACGTGCTGCACGCCCAGCGCCGCCGTCTGCGGCCAGGGCAGCCGTTCGTCGGGCGCCACAACGGCGCCGGGCGCGGCCGCGACCTCGCGCCAGCGGGGGATCGAACTCATGGGGGGCCTCCGGACTCGGTTCGTCGCGTCGCGTCGCGACGCGCGCGGCCGCGCGCCGGGGCGCCCGTGTGGCGCCGGCCGGAAGTTTAGGCGTGGACCCGCCGTCGGCACGCGCGGGCAGCGCGGATGCGGCGTCCGCGCTTGCCGCCGCTCAGCCGCGGTGGAAGCTGAAGCTCAGCTGCAGCGGCGTGCGCGTGTGCTGCAACACCGGCGTGCGCGCCAGCACGGCGCCGGCGGGCGCGGCTGCCGCCCTGCCGGGCAGCGTGCGCGTCGGTGCCAGCGGATGACGCGAAGGCAGGACCGGCGGGCGGCTCATGCTCGGAGCTCCTCAGCTTGCGGTGCGCAAGCCCAAGTCGGCGCTGGGGTGCAGCGGCGTGATGAATCCCGGTTGCGGGTCGGCGACCGCGTCGGCGAACGATGACACGATGCGTCCGGCGACCTTCTCGGCGAAGGCGACGCCGCGTCGACCGGCCGCCGACACGCGCAGCATCGACGATGCCCCGCCGCGGCAGTTCGGTGCGACGCGGCGTGCGGGGCGGGGCGGGGCGACGGTCGGGTACGGCATGGCGGTGGTCTCGGCAGGGCGACGGCGCGCTGAAGGGTGCAGCTTCCGTGCCAGCCCGCGCGGCGGCCGCCGGCGTGACGAGGTTCACGTCGCACAGCGCCCGCCCGACGTTTTTCGGCCCTGTTGTAACCGTCTGCAAGCCCGAAGCTGACGTGGTGCGTCGGTCGGGGGCCGGCGTGCCTGCGCCGACAATCGCGGCATGCAACGCCGGCTGCTGATCGCCGGCGCGGTGCTGGTCGTCGCCGGGCTGCTGTGGCCCTGGCTGTCGCGCCTGCCTTGGGGGCGGCTGCCCGGCGACATCCACGTCGAGCGCGACGGGTTCCAGTTCTTCGCGCCGATCACCACCGGCCTGGTGATCTCGGTGGTCGTGTCGCTGCTGCTGTGGTGGTGGCGCAAGTGACCCGCGCCGGCGCCGCGGCGGGCGGGGGGGCGCCCGCGGTCGGGCCAGGCGGGCGTGACGCGCCCGCGTAGGGGCGCGGCGGCCGCGACGCGCCCGCGTGGGGGTCAGGCCGCCGCGCGGTAGCCGCGCGGGATGGCCGC
>NZ_DAOKZA010000008.1:23963-103811 GCF_035325925.1 Azohydromonas sp.
CGACGCGCCCGCGTGGGGGTCAGGCCGCCGCGCGGTAGCCGCGCGGGATGGCCGCCAGCAGCCGCCGCGTGTAGTCCTGCTTCGGCGCGGCCAGGATCTCGGCCGCGCTGGCCTGCTCGACGACGACGCCGTCCTTCATCACCAGCACCTCGTCGCTGATGAAACGCACCACCGCGAGGTCGTGGCTGATGAAGATGTAGGCCAGCCCCAGTTCGTCCTGCAGGTCCTTCAGCAGGTTCAGCACCTGCGCCTGCACGCTGACGTCGAGCGCGCTCACGGCCTCGTCGAGCACCAGCACCTCGGGGTTCAGCGTCAGGCAGCGCGCGATCGCGATGCGCTGGCGCTGGCCGCCGCTGAACTCGTGCGGGTACTTGTGGAAGGTGCGCCCCGACAGCCCGACCTTGTCGAGCAGCGCGCGCGCGCGCTGCTCGCGCTCGGCGGTGTCGCGGCCGATGCCGTGGATCGCCATCGGCTCGACCAGCGTCTGGCCGATCGTGAAGCGCGGGTTCAGGCTGGCGTACGGGTTCTGGAACACGATCTGGATGCGCCGGCGCATCGCCTGGCGCTCGCGGTCGGACAGCTCGAGCAGGTTCCTGCCGTCGAAGATCACCTCGCCGCCCGTGGGCTCGTGCAGCCGCAGCAGCGTCAGTCCCATCGTCGTCTTGCCCGACCCGGACTCGCCGACCACACCCAGCGTGTGGCCGCGGCGCAGCCGGAAGTTCACGTCCTGCACGGCCTTGAACTCACGCCTGCCGAACAGGCCCTCGCGCAGGAAGAAGCTCTTGGCCAGCGAGCGCACCTCGAGCACCACCGGCGCATGCGGGTCCTTCGGTGCGGCCGCGGGCGACGCGGGCCCGACCGTCTCGCTGCCGCCTTGGGCGGCCATGTGGTCGTCGATCACCATCAGCCGTGCCGGGTTGCCCTCGAGGCTGGGCCGGCAGGCGAGCAGCGCCTTCGTGTAGCCGTCGCGCGGTGCCTCGAAGATGCGCGCCACCGGCCCCTGCTCGCGCACCTGGCCGTGGCGCATCACGACGACGTGGTCGGCGATCTCGCCGACCACGCCGAGGTCGTGGCTGATGAACAGCACGCTCATGCGGTGCTTGTCCTTCAGTCTGGCCAGCAGTTCGAGGATCTGGCGCTGGATCGTCACGTCGAGCGCCGTCGTCGGCTCGTCGGCGATCAGCAGCCTGGGCTCGCAGGCCAGCGCCATCGCGATCATCACGCGCTGCTGCTGGCCACCCGACAGCTCGTGCGGGTAGGCGCCCAGCCGGCGCTTCGGCTCGGGGATGCCGACCTCGGCGAGCAGGCTCTCGGCGCGGGCCAGCGCGTCGCGGCGGCGCAGCCCCAGGTGCCTGACCAGCGGCTCGGTGAGCTGCTGGCCCACCGTGAACACCGGGTTCAGCGAGGTCATCGGGTCCTGGAACACGCAGGCGATCTCGCGCCCGCGGATCGACTGCAGTTCGCCCAGCGACGCGCGCAGCAGGTCGCGACCCTGCCAGTCGATGCGGCCCTCGCGGCGCGCGTTGTCGGGCAGCAGGTTGACGATCGACATCGCGGTCACGCTCTTGCCCGAGCCCGACTCGCCGACCAGCGCGACGGTGGTGTTCTCCGGCACGTCGAAGCTCACGCCGCGCACCGCGTCGGCCCACACCGGCTCGCCGGCGTGCTGGCCCATGCGGAACGACACCTTCAGGCCCTGGATCGATAGCAGCATGGGGTTCACTCCAGGCCCCGCAGCTTCGGATCGAGCGCGTCGCGCAGCGCGTCGGTCATCAGCGAGAACGCGGTGACGAACACCGCCATGAACAGCGTCGCGGCGGCGAGCTGCCACCAGTAGCCGAGGATCAGCTCGCTCTGCGCCTCGGCGAGCATCGTGCCCCAGCTCACCTGGTCGATCGGCACGCCCAGGCCGAGGTAGCTCAGGATCACCTCGGCCTTGATGAAGCCCACCGTGAGGATCGACAGCTGCACCAGGATCACGTGGCTGATGTTCGGCAGGATGTGGCGGAACATGCGGCTCGTCGCGCTGGCGCCGATGGCCTGCGCGGCGCGCACGTACTCGCGCACCGCGTGCTTCATGAACTCGGCGCGCACCAGGCGGTAGATGCCGGTCCAGCCGGTCAGCCCGAGGATCAGCACCACGGTGCCGATGCCGCGGCCGAACACCGCGGCGAAGGCGAAGATCAGCAGGATGCCCGGGATCGACGTGAACACGTTGTAGACCCACTCGAGCAGGTCGCCGACCTTGCCGCCGAAGAAGCCGGCGCAGGCGCCGAGCACGGTGCCGATCAGCGTGGCCACCACCGCGGCGGCGACGCCGACGAACACCGAGATCTCGGTGCCCTTGACCGCCTTGGCCAGCACGTCGCGGCCGAGCCGGTCGGCGCCGAAGGGCAGGGTCTCGCGCTTGGGGGCCTCCTCGGTGCGGTACTTGCGCGCGCGCTCCTCCCACTCGGCGTAGCGCGGCGCGAGCGGGTCGATGTCCGACAGGTCGACGTTCGGGCCCTCGGGCACGACGATCTCGCCCACCGCCTCGGGCGGGCGCGGCCCCAGCAGCGTCGGCGGCGCGCTGGGCACGCCGACCTCGCGCTGCCACTGCGACGCGACGAGCCCGGTGGCGGCCGCGACGATCAGCAGCAGGAACGCCGCGACGATCGCGAGCGAGACCATGCCCACGCGGTCGGCCCTGAAGCGCCGCCACGCCGCGTGCCAGACGCCTTCGGAGCGTTCCGCCTCGGGCGCGGCCGCGTAGGGAGCGACGATGCTGCTCATCGCAGCACCACGCGCGGGTCGACCAGCTTGTACAGCACGTCGGTCAGGAGGTTGATGAACATCGTCAGCACCGCCACGTACACCGTCACCGCCTGGATCACCGGGTAGTCGCTGCGGTTGACCGCCAGCAGCACCTCGCGACCCAGGCCGGGAATCGAGAAGAACACCTCGATCAGGAACGAGCCGACGAAGATGCCCGGCAGCGCCAGCGCGACGTTGGTCAGGATCGGGATCATCGCGTTGCGCAGCACGTGCTTGAGCAGCACGCTGCGCTCGGTCAGGCCCTTGGCGCGCGCGGTGCGCACGTAGTCCTGGCCGATCTCGTCGAGGAAGAAGGTGCGGTACAGCCGCGTCTGCGGCGCCAGCCCCACGGCCACCGCCAGCAGCACCGGCAGCGGCGTGTACACGCTCAGGTTGGTCCAGAAGCTGTCGCTCCAGCCCTGCACCGGGAACCAGCCGAGCTGGAAGCCGAACAGGTACTGGCCGACGATGATGTAGACGAGGAAGCTGATCGACAGCGCCACCGTGGTGACGACCATCACTGCGCGATCGGTCAGCGAGCCGCGCACGTAGGCCACCGCCATCGCGATCGGGATCGCCAGTGCGGTGTCGAGGATCAGGATCGGCACCATCACGGTCAGCGTCGCCGGCAGCCGCGTCGCGAACAGGTTGGCCACCGACTCGTTGGTGGCCCAGCTCTTGCCCCAGTCGAAGGTGACGATCTGCTTGACGAAGATGCCCAGCTGCACCCACCAGGGCTCGTTCAGGCCCAGTTGCTGGCGGATCGCGTTGACCTGCTCCTCGCTGGCGTTGAGGCCGCCGAGGATCTCGGCGGGGTCGCCGCCGAAGAACTTGAACAGCACGAACACCAGCAGCACGACGCCGGCCAGCGTCGGGATCATCTGCCACAGGCGCCGGATCAGGTAGGCCGCCATCGATGCACCACTCCATGTGGGCGCGCCGGCTCGTGGCCGGCGCGCCCCGTTCTCGGGATGCGCGAGTGTAGGGCCGCCGCCGCCCGGCCCCGGTGCGCGTTTGCCCGGCCATGCCGCCCGGCGGCGCAGCGGGCAATTCCGGGTGCGGGGGCGGCGCGCGCGCCGCTAGACTGCGCGCTTTTCGGCAGGCGACGCCGGCGATCCCGGCGCGTCGTGGGCGATGAGGCACGGGTTCGCAATACTGCTGGCGCTGATCACGAGTTGCGCGCTGGCGATGTCCGCAGCGTGGGCGCAGCCGGTCAAGGTGCTGCGCTACGCGTTTCCGATCGCCGAGACCAGCTTCGACCCGGCGCAGATCACCGACCTGTACTCGCGCACCGTCGTCTCGAGCATCTTCGAAGCGCCGCTGGAGTTCGAATTCCTCGCCAGCCCGGCGCGCATGCGGGCGAACACGCTGGCGACGATGCCCGAGGTCTCGGACGACTGGCGCACCTTCACCTTCCGCGTCAGGCCCGGCATCTTCTTCGCCGACGACCCGGCGTTCAGCGGCCGCCCGCGCGAGCTGACCGCGGCCGACTACGTCTACTCGCTCAAGCGCCACTACGACCCGCGCTGGAAGAGCGGCAACCTGTACCTGCTCGAGAACGACAGGATCCTCGGCCTGTCGGAGCTGCGCCGCGAGGCGCTCGACCAGCGGCAGCCGTTCGACTACGACCGCGAGGTCGAGGGCCTGCGCACGCTCGACCGTTACACCTTCCAGGTGCGGCTGGCCGAGCCCAAGCCGCGCTTCCTGTACCACTTCACCGACCCGTCGTTCACGGGCGCGCTGGCGCGCGAGGTGGTCGAGCACTACGGCGAGCGCATCGGCGAGCACCCGGTGGGCACCGGGCCGTTCCGCCTCGCGCAGTGGCGGCGCAGCTCGCTGATGGTGCTCGAGCGCAACCCCGGCTACCGCGAGGTGCGCTACGACGAACATCCCGGCGCCGACCAGCCGCGGCTCGTCGCGGTCGCGCGCGCGTTCGCCGGACGGCGGCTGCCGATGATCGACCGCGTCGAGATCTCGGTCATCGAGGAACCGCAGCCGCGCTGGCTGTCGTTCCTCAACGAGGAGCAGGACCTGCAGGAGCAGGTGCCGGCCGAGTTCGCGCACATCGCGCTGCCGAACAACCAGCTCGCGCCGAACCTGGCCAAGCGCGACATCACGATGGTGCGTTACCCGCGCGCCGACGTCGCGGTGTCGTACTTCGCGATGGAGCACCCGCTGGTCGGCGGCTACGAGCCGCGCCAGGTCGCGCTGCGCCGCGCGATCGCGCTGGCGGTCGACGTCGAGCGCGAGATCCGGCTGGTGCGCCGCGGTCAGGCGATTCCGGCGCAGTCGCCGATCGCGCCGCAGACCTGGGGCTACGACCCGGCGTTCAAGTCGGAGATGAGCGAGTACAACGTGGCGCGCGCGAAGGCGCTGCTCGATCTGCACGGGTACGTCGACCGCGACGGCGACGGCTGGCGCGAACAGCCCGACGGGCGGCCGCTCGTGCTCGAGTACGCGACGCAGCCCGACCAGCAGTCGCGCCAGCTGATCGAGCAGTGGCGGCGCAACATGAGCGCGATCGGCATCCGCATCGAGTTCGTCACCGCCAAGTGGCCCGAGAACCTGAAGGCCAGCCGCGCCGGCCAGCTGATGATGTGGGGCGTCGGCTGGAGCGCCGGCGCCCCCGACGGCGACACCTTCCTCGCGCTGGGCTACGGCCCGAACAAGGGCCAGGCCAACCACGCGCGCTTCGACCTGCGCGCGTTCAACGCGCTGTACGAGAAGCAGCGCGCGTTGCCCGACGGGCCCGAGCGGCTGGCGCTGATGAACGAGGCGAAGAAGCTGATGATCGCGTACATGCCGTACAAGGTGCACGCGCACCGCATCTTCACCGACCTGGCTCACCCGTGGGTCAAGGGCTACCACCGCAACATCTTCGTGCGCGACTTCTGGAAGTACGTCGACGTCGACATGGACGAGCGCGCGCGCAGGATGGGCCGGTGAAGATCCCCCCGAAGCGTCCTTCGGGCGCCTCCCCCCGGGGGGCGGCGCCGGCGGACCGGCGAAGCCGGATCCGCGGCGTCCGCCGCAGGGGGTTGCGGTCGGTCGGCCGAAATGGCTCGCTGGCGGAAGGGGTGTGATGGCGATGGCAGGGCGGGCGTGGGGTCGATGGTGCCGGGCGGCGGGCGTCGCGCTGCTGGCGCTGGCCATGGTGCTGGACGCGCAGGCGCAGGACGGCGCGCGGCCGAAGGTGCTGCGCGTCGCGTTCCCGGTGGCCGAGACCGGGTTCGACCCGGCGCGCATCGTCGACCTGTACTCGCGCACCGTCACGCCGCACATCTTCGAGGCGCTGTACGCCTACGACCACCTCGCGCGCCCGTTCCGCATCGTGCCGCTGACCGCCGCGGGCATGCCCGAGCACTCGCCCGACTTCCGCACCTGGACCGTGCGGCTGAGGCCCGGCATCTTCTTTGCCGATGACCCGGCGTTCAAGGGCCAGCGCCGCGAGCTGGTCGCCGCCGACTACGTCTACAGCTTCAAGCGCATCGTCGACCCGGCCAACAAGAGCCCGGTGGTGGCCGGCATCCTCGACCAGAAGTTCGTCGGCCTCAACGCGCTGCGCGACGACGCCGTGAAGCACAACAGGCCGTTCGACTACGACCGCCCGATCGAGGGCCTGAAGGCGCTCGACCGCTACACGATCCGCTTCGAGCTCGAGGAGCCGCGCCCGCGTTTCATCGAGGTGCTCGCCACCGGTGACCTGTTCGGCGCCGTCGCGCGCGAGGTCGTCGAGCACTACGGCGACGACATCCCGGCGCACCCGGTGGGCACCGGGCCGTTCCGGCTGGCGCAGTGGCGGCGCTCGTCGCTGATCGTGCTCGAGCGCAACCCGCAGTTCCGCGAGATGGTCTACGACGCCCGGCCCGCGCCCGACGACGCTGCGGGCCAGGCGCTGCTGGCGCGCTTCAAGGGCCGGCGCCTGCCGATGGTCGACCGCGTCGAGATCTCGATCATCGAGGAATCGCAGCCGCGCTGGCTGGCGTTCCTCAACGGCCAGATCGACCTGATCAGCGTGCCCGCCGAGTTCATCAACCAGGCGATGCCCGGCGGCCAGGTGGCGCCGAACCTGGCCAGGCAGGGCATCCGCGGGTACCGCACGGTCAACGCCGACAGCGCGTTCACCTACTTCAACATGGACGACCCGGTGCTCGGCGGCTACACGCCCGACCGCATCGCGCTGCGCCGCGCGATCGCGCTGGCGATCGACGTCGAGCGCGAGATCCGCCAGGTGCGCCGCGGCCAGGCGGTCGTCGCGCAGTCGCCGGTGGTGCCGCACACCAGCGGCTACGACCCGAAGTTCAAGAGCGAGAACGGCGACCACGACCCGGCGCGCGCCAAGGCGCTGCTCGACCTGTACGGCTACGTCGACCGCGACGGCGACGGCTGGCGCGACCTGCCCGACGGCCGGCCGCTGGTGCTCGAGATCGCGACGCAGCCCGACCAGCTCAGCCGCCAGTTCGACGAGCTGTGGAAGAAGAACATGGAGGCCGTGGGCATCCGCGTGAAGTTCTTCCCCGGCAAGTGGCCCGAGCAGCTGCGCGCCGCGCGCGCCGGCAAGCTGCAGCTGTGGACGCTGGGCAGCTCGGCCGCCGCGCCCGACGGCCAGGGCTCGCTGGCGCGGCTGTACGGGCCGCAGGCCGGTTCGCAGAACCTGGCACGTTTCAAGAACGACGCCTTCGATGCGATCTACGACCGCATGCAGGTGCTGCCCGACGGCCCCGAGCGAGACGCGCTGTTCCTCGAGGCCAAGCGCATCGCGGTGGCCTACATGCCGATGAAGTACACGGTGCACCGCATCAGCAACGACCTGACGCAGCCGCGCCTGGTCGGCTACCGCCGCCCGCTGTTCTGGCAGGAGTGGTGGCACATGGTCGACATCGACGAGGCGGCCGGCGCCGACCGCTGAGCCGCCGCACCGTGCGCGTGCCGGTTGAGGGTCCGCCACGGTGTGCGGCTTCGCGCGTCGCGGGCACACTGCGGGCATGACCCTGCCCGAACCCCGCATCCACACCTACCTGCGCTGGCTGCGCGAGCAGCGCGGCCTGCACTTCTCGGCCGACGACCCGGCGGCCTACGACACGCTGTGGCGCTGGTCGACGACCGACCTCGAGGCCTTTTGGCGCTCGATCTGGGACTACTTCGACCTGCGATCGGCCACCCCGTTCGAGCGCGTGCTCGCCGACGCGACGATGCCCGGCGCGCGCTGGTTCCCGGGCGCGACGCTCAACTACGCCGCGCAGGTGATGCGCCACGCCGACGCCGCGCACGCTGCCGGCCACCCGGCGATCGTGCACGCCGACGAGCACATGCTCGCCCGCGGCGAGATCGGCCACGTGCCGTGGCCCGGGCTGCGGCGGCAGGTCGCGTCGCTGGCCGGCCGCCTGCGCGCGATGGGCGTCGCCCCCGGCGACCGCGTCGTCGCCGTGCTGCCGAACGTGCCTGAGACGGTGGTCGCGTTCCTCGCGTGCGCCAGCATCGGCGCGGTGTGGTCGGTGTGCTCGCCCGACATGGGCCCGGTGGCGGTGCTCGACCGCTTCCGTCAGATCGAGCCCAAGGTGCTGATCGCCGGCGACGGCTACGTCTTCGGCGGCGTCGCGCACGACCGCCGCGCGCTGCTGCACCAGCTGCTGGCCGAGCTGCCCGGCGTCGCCGACGTGATCGTCTGGCCGCGGCTCGACGCCGGCACCGACCCCGCCGACTTCGCCGCCGCGCACCGTCGCGCGCACGACCTGCGCGCGCTGCTGGCCGACGACGCCGCCTTCGCCGCGCTGCCGCTGCCCTTCGACCACCCGCTGTGGATCGTCTACTCGAGCGGCACCACCGGGCTGCCGAAGGCCATCGTGCACGGCCACGGCGGCGTGGTGCTCGAGGCGCTCAAGCTGGGCGTGCTGCACAACGACCTCGGGTCGTCGGTCGACACCGGCGAGCGCTTCCACTGGTACAGCTCGACCGGCTGGATCATGTGGAACTGCCAGGTCGGCGGGCTGCTCGGCGGCAGCACGATCTGCCTGTTCGACGGCAGCCCGGCCGGCCCGGCGGGCCGCCCCGACTGGACCACGCTGTGGCGCTTCGCCGGGCTGGCCGGTGCGACCTTCTTCGGCGCCGGGGCGGCGTTCTACGCGTCGTGCCTGAAGGCCGACGTGCGCCCGCAGGACGTGGCCGACCTGCGCGCGCTGCGCGCGGTCGGCAGCACCGGCTCGCCGCTGGCCGTCGAGGGCTACCGCTGGATCTGGGACCGGCTGCCGAAGGTCGACGGCGAGCGCATCTGGCTGACGCCGATCTCCGGCGGCACCGACTTCGCCGGTGCCTTCATCGCCGGGCTGCGCACGCTGCCGGTGGTCGAGGGCGAGATGCAGTGCCGCTGCCTCGGCGCCGCGGTCGAGGCCTGGGACGAGCAAGGCCGCGCGCTGGTCGACGAGGTCGGCGAGCTGGTGTGCACGCGGCCGATGCCGTCGATGCCGCTGTACCTGTGGGGCGATGCCGACGGCGCGCGGCTGCGCGACAGCTACTTCGACGTGTACCCGGGCGTGTGGCGGCACGGCGACTGGATCCGCATCACGCCGCGCGGCGGCGCGGTCATCTACGGGCGCAGCGACGCGACGATCAACCGCCACGGCATCCGCATGGGCACCGCCGAGCTGTACCGCGCCGTCGAGGCGCTGCCCGAGGTCGTCGACAGCCTGGTCGTCGACCTCGAGTACCTCGGCCGCGAGAGCTACATGCCGCTGTTCGTCGTGCTGCGCGACGGCCTGGTGCTCGACGACGCGCTCGCGCAGCGCGTCAAGGCGGTGATCCGCGAGGCGCTGTCGCCGCGCCACGTGCCCAACGAGGTGTGGCAGGTGCGGGCCGTGCCGCGCACGCTGTCGGGCAAGAAGATGGAGCTGCCGGTGAAGAAGCTGCTGCTCGGCGCCGACGCGGCGCAGGTGATGAACCGCGACGCGATGGCCAACGCCGACTGCGTCGACTGGTTCGTCGAGTTCGCGCGGCGGCGCGCGCAGGCCGGCGGCTGAGCCGCCGGCGGCGCGCCGCTCAGCGATGCGCCAGCGCGACGATCGCCGCCGCCGGCACCGCGCCCGACTGGCGCGCCACCTCGCGTCCGCGCTGCAGCTTCACCAGCGTCGGGATGCTGCGGATGCCGAAGCGCGCCGCGGTGCGCTGCGCCTCGTCGCTGTTGACCTTCACCAGCAGCGCGCGGCCCTTGAGCTGGCGCGCGGCCTGTTCGAACTGCGGCGCCATCGTGCGGCACGGGCCGCACCAGGGGGCCCAGAAGTCGACCAGCACCGGCAGATCGGTGGCTCCGACGAACGCGTCGAAGCCGCGGTCGTCGAGCTCGACCGGGCGGCCGTCGAGCAGGGCGTGGCCGCATTTGCCGCACACCGGGTCTTCGCCCAGGCGCGGCGTGGGGATGCGGTTGGTCGCGCCGCAGCGGGCGCAGGCGACGTGGGCGGTGGGCTGGTCCATGCGAGGGCACATGGCGCCGGCGGTGGCGTTTGCAACCCCTCGCCTGCCTGGCGCCGCCGCGCGCGGCGGCGTGCATTCGTGCCTCGCCGCCCGGGCCGCGGCGGCGTAGGCTGCCGCGCGTTCGCGCCGATAGCCCGACATGCCGTTCACCGACACCGAACCCCAGCCGCTCGCACCGCCGGCGCCCCTTGCGCCCCTTGCGCCCCTTGCGCCGCCCGCGCCCGCCACGGCGCATCGCCCCGAGGCCGCCGCGGCGCCTGCCGCCGAGCTGCCGAGCACGCTCGACGCACTGTGGCAGCGGCTCAACGAACACCCGCTGCACCGCGCTCCGCACCTGGGGGAGGCGCTGGTCGAGCGCGGGCTGATCGGCCGCGACACGCTGGCTCGCGCGCTGCGCGAGCAGGCGCGCACGCGCCCGCACCGGCTGCTCGGCCAGTTGCTGGTCGACGCCGGCGCGCTGTCACCGTCGGCGCTGCACCTCGTGCTGGCGCAGTGGCTGGGCGTGCCGGTGGTCGACCCGCGGCGCCTCGCGCCGCAGCCCGAGGCGCTGGCGCGCATCCCCGCCGCCGAGGCCGAGCGCGAGGGGGTGCTGCCGCTGCTGCTGCGCGAGGACACGCTGGTCGTCGCGGTGCCCGACCCCTGGGACTCCCGGCTGCTCGACGAGCTGCGCTTCATCAGCCAGCTGCGCGTGCTGCCGGTGGTGGCGCTGCCCGGCACGCTGGCGCCGGCGGTCGCGCAGGCCTACCTCGAGGTGGTGCGGCCGCGCGCCGCGACCGCGGCGCCGCCGCGCAGCACGCACGAACTGGCCGCCGAGCTGGCGCAGGCGGCCGCCGGCGAGGCCGACGCCGACGGCGGTGTCGTCTCGGAGGCCGACAACACGCTGGTGCGCCTGGTCAACCGGCTGATCGCCGACGCGATCGAGCAGCGCGCCTCGGACATCCACATCGAGACCGCCGACGCGCCGCGCCCGGTGCGCGTGCGCCTGCGCATCGACGGCGACCTCACGCGCGTGCTCGAGCTGCCGGCGCGCTACCGCTATGCGCTGGTGGCGCGGCTGAAGATCATGGCCAACCTCGACATCTCGGAGCACCGCAAGCCGCAGGACGGCAAGATCGACTTCGCGCGCTTCGGCGGCGCACGCGTCGAGCTGCGCATGGTCACCGTGCCCACGGTGCACGGGCTCGAGGACGTGGTGCTGCGGCTGCTGTCGGGGCTCAAGCCGATGCCGCTCGACGAGATCGGGCTGGCCGAGCGCAACCTCGCGGCGCTGCGCTCGGTGATGGCCAAGCCGTACGGGCTGATCCTGATCTGCGGGCCCACCGGCTGCGGCAAGACGACCACGCTGCACTCGGTGATGCGCGAACTGAACACCGAGCAGCGCAAGATCTGGACCGCCGAGGACCCGGTGGAGATCACGCAGGAGGGGCTGCGCCAGGTGCAGATGAACGCGCGCATCGGCTGGACCTTCGCCGCCGCGATGCGCACCTTCCTGCGCGCCGACCCCGACGTGATCATGATCGGCGAGATGCGCGACGAGGAGACGGCACGCATCGCCGTCGAGGCGTCGCTGACCGGGCACCTGGTGATGAGCACGCTGCACACCAACTCGGCGCCCGAGAGCATCACGCGGCTGCTCGAGATCGGGCTGGACCCGTTCACCTTCTCGGACTCGCTGCTGGCGATCCTCGCGCAGCGGCTGGTGCGCCGGCTGTGCACCGCGTGCCGCGCGCGCGAGCTCTACGACGACACGTCGCTCGCGTCGCTGGCGCAGCAGTACCTGGCCAGCGGCAGCGCGCAGGGGCTGGACGAGGCGGCGCTGGTGGCGCGCTGGCGCCGCAGCCACGGCGACGCGCACGGCCGGCTGTACCGCTACCACGGCGCCGGCTGCGCCGCCTGCGACGGCAGCGGTTACCGTGGCCGCATGGGCCTGCACGAGCTGATGCTCGCCGACGACCAGGCGCGCGAGCTGATCCGCCACCGCGCGCCGGCCGCGCAGCTTCAGGCGGCGGCGCTGGCCGCCGGCATGGTCACGCTGCGCCAGGACGGCATCGAGAAGATGCTCGCCGGCCTGACCGACCTGCGCGAGGTCATCGCGGCGAGCAATCAGTGAGCCGGTGCGGTGCCGGCGCGCGTGGGGTCTGCGCCACCGCCGTCGGCGCCGGCCCCGCGGCGAGGTGCGCGGGCGACGGCGCCGGCACCTCGCCCGCGGTCCGACTCACGCCACCGGCGCCTCGCGGGTCTGTGCACTGAGCGCCTCGGCGAACGCCGCCGCCGGCACCGCACGGCCGTACAGCCAGCCCTGGTGCAGCCGGCAGCCCATCGCGCGCAGGCAGTCGCGCTGTGCGGGGGTTTCGACGCCTTCGGCGATCACCTCGATGTCCAGCGCGTGCGCCATCGCGACGATGGCCTGCACCAGCGCGAGGTCGTCGTCGTCGCCGGGCAGGTCGCGCACGAAGGCGCGGTCGACCTTGAGCACGTCGGGCTTGAGGCGCTTGAGGTGCGACAGCGACGAGTAGCCGGTGCCGAAGTCGTCGAGCGAAATGCCCACGCCGAGCGCGCGCAGCGGCGCCAGCCGCTGCAGCGCGGTGTCGATGTCGCCGTCGTGCGCGCCGATCAACCCGCTCTCGGTGAGCTCGAGCACCAGCTCGCACGGCTCGACGCCGTGGCGCCGCAGCGCCGCGCGCACCGCGTCGGCGAGGCGGCCGTCGCGCAGCTGCACCGGTGACACGTTGACCGAGATCGCCCCCGGCGCCAGCCCGGCGGCGCGCCAGGCGGCGATCTGCGCGCAGGCCGCCTCGAGCGTCCAGCGCCCGAGCGCGCCGATCAGCCCGCCCTGCTCGGCGGCGGCGATGAACTGGTCCGGCGGCACCAGCCCGCGCCGCGGGTGCTGCCAGCGCACCAGCGCCTCGGCGCCGATGCGCTCGCCGCTGGCGGCGTCGAACTGCGGCTGGTAGTGCAGCACCAGCTGGTCCTGCTCGATGGCCTGCGCCAGCTCGCGCTCGAGCGCGATGCGCAGCAGGTGCGCGCCGTCGCGCTCGGCCTGGTAGAAGCCGCGCCCCGCGCGCCCGCCCTGCTTGATGCGGAACATCGCGACGTCGGCGTGCTGCACCAGGCTGTCGAAGTCCTCGCCGTCGGCGGGGAACATCGCGATGCCGATGCTCGCAGACACCTGCGCCGGCGCGCCCGCCGGCGGCAGGCGCAGCGGCTCGCCGATCGCGGCGAGCAGCCGGTCGACGGTGGCCAGCGCGGCGTCGCGGCCGTCGACCTGCGTGAGCAGCGCCAGGAACTCGTCGCCGCCCAGGCGGCCGACCAGGTCCGACTCGCGCAGCGTCGCGCTCATGCGCCGGCTCAGCGCGAGCAGCAGCTCGTCGCCGGCGGAGTGCCCGAGCGTGTCGTTGACCTGCTTGAAGCGGTCGAGGTCGATGAACAGCAGCGCCATCGGCTGGCCGTCGCGGCGCGCCGACGCCAGCCGGTGCTGGAACAGCTCGCGGAACAGCGAGCGGTTGGGCAGCCCGGTGAGGTCGTCGAACATCGCGCGCATGTGCAGCTCGGCGTTCTTGCCCTCGAGCTCGCCGAACAGCGCCAGCAACTGCGCGCGCACCTCGTTGAGGTGCTGGCCGAGCTGGCCCAGCTCGTCGCGCTGGCGCCACTCGATCGGCGGCGTCGGCTCGCGCGACACCAGCGCGCTGGCCTGCGCCTTCAGCCGGCGGATCGGGCGCAGCAGCCGCCACGACAGCACCGCGAACAGCACCGCGACGCCGGCGGCCACCTGCGCCGGCACCAGCCACCACATGATCGCGCGCCGCTCGGCGAGCAGCCGGTCGATCTCGGTGTCGTCGAACGCTAGCCGCAGCCGCGCCACCGCCTGGCCTTCGTGCAGCACCGGGACCTCCTCGACGACCACCGGCACGCCGGCGTCGCAGCGGCGCGCCTCGACGACCATTGGCGTGGCCGCCGGTTGCAGGTCGAGCACCTCGACGGCGCACACCGACGGTTCGTCGAGCAGCTGACGCGCCGCGGCGTGCAGCCCGGGCTCGCTGAGCGTCCACGCCGGCTCGGTCATCACCGCGGCACCGAGCACCTGCACCGCCGCGCGGTTGCGCTGCACCAGCGGCTCGTGCGCGGCGCGCGACAGCCGCACGTCCAGCGCCATCACGATCATCGCCGGCAGCAGCACGCCCAGCACGATGGCGACGACCACCGTGGCGCGGATCGACAGCGTGGGCCAGTGCGTAGGCAACGCGGGCCTCGTTATCCGCTCGTCGCGCCCGCGGCGCTGCGCGCCGGCGCCGGCGGCGCCTCGAGCGCGCGGTCGATGCGCTCGATCCAGGCGGCGGGCACGGCGCGGTTGCAGTACAGGTGCCGCGTCGCTCCGGGCGGCGCGTCGACCAGCGTCAGCAGCCGCGGCGGCGCCGCGCCCGCGCCGAGCGCGGCGTGCATCGCCGGCGCCTCTTCCGGGCTGGCGAGCATCCAGTCGGCACGGCCGGCGGCGACCATGCGCGCCAGCGCGTCGACTTCGGCCGTCGAGCGGGCGACCGGCGCCGCGGCCTGCGCGATCAGCCCGTCGAAGTGCGCGCCGTACGAGTAGCCCTCCTTGACGAGCAGGCGCGGCCCGCCCTCGCGCAGCAGGTCGGCGGCGCGCACCGCGCGGCCCGCCTCGGGCAGTGCGCCGGCGCGCACCAGCGCCGCGAGCGGCTGGTCGCGGTACAGCGGCGCGCTGAAGCGGCCCAGGGCCTCGCGTTCGGGCGTGCGGAACCAGCCGATGCCGCAGTGCAGCCCCTCGCCGTGCTGGATCAGCGCGAGCTGGCGCTGCGCCGGCGTCGACTGCCAGACGTGGGCGACGCCGGCGCGTTCGAGCGCGCGCGCGGCGGGGGTCGCGACGATGCCGGTGACGCGTCCGTCGGCGTCGAGCGCCGAGTGCGGCACGCGCGGCTGGTAGTGCAGCGTCAGCACCGGCGGCTCGGCGGCCAGCGCGCAGGCGAGCGCCAGCGTGCCGAACCCGGCCGCCGCCGCCCGCCCCGCTGCCCGCCGTACCGCACGCACCATGGCGGGTTTTCGGCACGCCGCGCCGCCGCGTTAGGCTCGCGGGGTGGACTTCCTGCTCAGCGGCGACTTCGACCCCGCCGAACGTGAACGATGGCGCGCCGCGCTGACCGCGGCGACCGGTGCCCGCCCGTGGTGTGATGGCGAGGCGTTCGACCCGGCGGCGATCGAGGTCGCGCTGGTCGCCAACCCGCCGCCGGGCCGGCTGGCCGGGCTGCCGGCGCTGAGGCTGGTGCACTCGCTGTGGGCCGGCGTCGACCGGCTGCTCGCCGACCCCACGCTGCCCGCCGGCGTGCCGCTGCTGCGCATGGTCGACCCGGCGATGAGCGCGGCGATGGCCGAGACTGCGCTGTGGGCGGTGCTCGCGCTGCACCGCGGCTTCTTCGCCTACGCGCGGCGGCAGCGCGAGCGCCGCTGGCAGCCGCACGCGCAGCGCCGCGCCGACGAGGTGCGCGTGACCGTGCTCGGCCTCGGCCAGATGGGCCATGCGGCGGCGCGGCGGCTGGTCGCGCAGGGCTACCGCGTCGCCGGCTGGACGCTGCGGGCGCCCCCGCCGGCCGACGACGGCATCGGGCGCCACGCCGGCGCCGCGGCGCTGGCGCCGCTGCTGGGTGCGAGCGACATCGTCGTCAACCTGTTGCCGCTGACCCCGGCGACGCGCGGGCTGATCGACTCGCGCTTCCTCGCCGCGCTGCCGCCCGGCGCCGGGCTGGTGAACCTGGCGCGCGGCGCGCACGTCGTCGAGGCCGACCTGCTCGCCGCGCTCGACGCCGGCCGGCTGCGCGACGCGGTGCTCGACGTGTTCGCCGCCGAGCCGCTGCCCGCCGACCACCCGTTCTGGCGCGATCCGCGCGTGACGGTGCTGCCGCACGTCGCCGCGCTGACCGACGAGCGCAGTGCGGCCACGGTGGTGGCGGCCAGCCTCGCCGCGTGGCGCGCCGGCACGCCGGCCGGCGCGCTGACCGGCTGGGTCGACCGCCAGCGCGGGTACTGACGACCCCCGGCGCGCCGGGATCGTGCGCGACGGCGCTCAGGCCGGGAGGGTCCCGAGCGCGAGGCGCGCGGCAGCGGCCGGGCGCAGCGCCTGCATCGTCAGCAGCGCGAGGCGGCGCAGCGCGTCCCAGGCGTCGAGCGGCCAGCCGGGGTGGCGCAGGCCCTTGACGATGCCGTCGCATACGCTGGCCGCGCGCACCAGCTCGCCCAGCGCCGCGGCGTCGGCGCGCGCGATCGCGCGCTCGACCAGCCGCTCCCTGGGCCCCCACACGCGCGCCTCGCGCAGCGCCAGCGGCAGCGGCCGGCCCTGCGCGACGGCGCGCTGCACCTGGTGCAGCGCGACGATGTCGGCGGCCAGCGTCCAGTGCACCAGCACCGCTGCCTCGCCCTCGGCACGCAGGCCGTCGAGCATGCGCAGCGCGCGCGGCACCTGGGCCGCGAGCACGGCCTCGCCGAGCTTGAACACGTCGTAGCGCGCCACGTTGAGCACCGCCTGCTCGACCTGCTCGAAGCCGAGCACGCCCTCGGGGTGCAGCAGCGCGAGCTTGCCCAGCTCCTGGTGCGCGGCCAGCAGGTTGCCCTCGACGCGGTCGGCGAAGAAGGCCAGCGTGCGCTCGCCCTCGTCGCCGTCGGCCACGCGCTGGCCCTGCGCGGCCAGGCGCTGCGCGATCCAGCGCGGCAGGTCGCGCCGCTCGACGGGGTCGACGCGCACCACGACGCCGGCCGCGTCGAGCGCGGCGAACCAGCCGCTCTTGAGCTGCTGGAAGTCCAGCTTCGGCAGCTGCACCAGGGTCAGCACGTCGTCGCCCAGCGTCTCGCAGTAGCGCTGCAGCGCCTGCGCGCCGTCCTTGCCCGGCTTGCCCGACGGGATGCGGATCTCGATCAGCTGACGCTCGGCGAACAGGCTCATCGCCTGCGCGGCACCGAGCACGCCGCTCCAGTCGAAGTGCGCCCCGCTGACGGTGAACACCTTGCGCTCGCCGAAGCCCGCCGCACGCGCGGCCGCGCGGATCGTGTCGGCGGCTTCCTGCGCGAGCAGCGGCTCGTCGCCGTGCACCGTGTACAGGTGGCGCAGCGAGCGCAGCTGCGCGGCGAGCTGGTCGGCGCGAACCTGCACGGCGCGTGCGCTACGGCGCCGGGCTGGCCGCCAGGCGGCGCAGCACCTGCAGCGCGATGTCGGCCTCCATCGCGCGCCACAGCGACTGCTCCTCCTGCGCCTTGCCCAGTGCCGCGGTCTCGCTGTAGCTCAGGTCGCGGCCGAGGGCGATCTCGGCCGGCGGCAGCAGCGGCTTGCCGGCGCGCGTGCTCAGCCGGTACACCAGCCGCGAGTGCAACTGCAGCTCGCGCACCTGGCCGGCGGCGGTGGTCGCGGACACGCTGCGCCGGCGCTCGTCGGCCAGCGCCTCGAGCACGACCTCGGCGTCGCGCGGGTGCGCGACGAGCGTGACGCCGTCGGGCAGCGCGTGGCGCAGCGCGTCGGCGGTGCCGGTGGCCGGCGAGAAGCCGGTCAGCGCGAGCCGGCGGAACGGCAGCGCCGGGGCGCGCCGCAGCTCGAAGCCGCAGCCGGCGAGCAGCGCGGTCGACGCCAGCAACCAGCGGCGGCGCGACGCCATCACACGACGACGTTGACCAGCCGCCCCGGCACGATCACGACCTTCTTCGGCGCGCGGCCCTCGGCGAAGCGCACGCACTCGGGGCTGGCCACCGCCGCCGCCTCGATCGCGGCGCGGTCGGCCTGCGCACCCACGCGGATCGACCCGCGGTGCTTGCCGTTGACCTGCAGCACCAGCTCGACCTCGTCGAGCGCGAGCGCCGTCTCGTCGACCTGCGGCCACGGCGCGTCGATCAGCTCGCCCAGCCGCGCGGCGAAGCCCAGCTCGGCCCACAGTGCGTGCGTGACATGCGGGCACGCCGGGTACAGCGCGCGCAGCAGCACCGACAGGCCCTCGCACAGCACGGCGGCGTCGCCGTCGCTGCCGTCTGCGGCGAAGCCCTCGAGCGCGTTGAGCAGCTTCATGCAGCCCGACACGACGGTGTTGTACTGCAGCCGCTCGTAGTCGTAGCTCACCTGGCGCAGCACGACGTGCACCTCGCGGCGCAGCGCCCTGGCCTCGGCGCGCAGCGGCGCGGCGCCGAGGTCGCCCGCGGTGGCGCGGCGGATCGCGGCGGCGTGGCGCGCGGCGAAGGCCCACAGGCGCTTGAGGAAGCGGTGCGCGCCTTCCACGCCGGCGTCGTTCCACTCGAGCGTCTGCTCCGGCGGGCTGGCGAACATCACGAACAGCCGCGCGGTGTCGGCGCCGTAGCGGTCGATCAGCTCCTGCGGGTCGACGCCGTTGTTCTTCGACTTCGACATCGTGCCCACGCCCTCGTAGTCGACGGCCGAGCCGTCGCTCTTCAGGCGGGCGCCCGTGATCTTGCCGCTGACGTCGTAGGTGTTCTCGACCTCGTGCGGCCAGAAGTACTCGATGCCCCCCTTGTCGCCGCGTCGCGAGTAGATGTGGTTGAGCACCATGCCCTGCGTGAGCAGCCGGGTGAACGGCTCGTCGACCTGCACCAGGCCGAGGTCGCGCATCACCTTGGTCCAGAAGCGCGCGTACAGCAGGTGCAGGATGGCGTGCTCGATGCCGCCGATGTACTGGTCCATCGGCATCCAGTGACGCGTGCCCTCGGCGACCATCGCGCGCTCGTTGGTCGGGTCGCAGTAGCGCATGAAGTACCACGACGAGTCGACGAAGGTGTCCATCGTGTCGGTCTCGCGCCGTGCCGGCTGGCCGCAGCGCGGGCAGGCGACGTTCAGGAACGAGGCGCACTTGTTCAGCGGGTTGCCGCTGCCGTCGGGGATCAGGTCCTCGGGCAGCACGACGGGCAGGTCGGCGTCTGGCACCGGCACCACGCCGCAGCCGTCGCAGTGGACGATCGGGATCGGCGTGCCCCAGTAGCGCTGGCGGCTGATGCCCCAGTCGCGCAGGCGCCACGTGACCTTCTTCTCGCCCAGGTCCTTCGCGGCAAGCAGCTCGGCGACCTTGTCGACCGCCGCCTTGTGCGGCAGGCCGTCGAGCACCCCCGAGTTCACGCAGCGCGCACGCGGCTTGTCGGCGTACCACTCGGCCCAGGCGTCGGTCGTGAACGTCTCGCCGTCGACGGCAATGACCTGGCGGATCGGCAGGCCGTACTTCTTCGCGAACGCGAAGTCGCGCTCGTCGTGCGCCGGCACGCCCATCACGGCGCCGTCGCCGTAGCCCATCAGCACGTAGTTGCCCACCCACAGCGGCACCGCTTCGCCGGTCAGCGGGTGCGTCACCGCCAGCCCGGTGGGCAGGCCGACCTTGTCCCTGGTCGCCAGCTCGGCCTCGGTGGTGCCGCCGTGGCGGCACTCGTCGATGAACGCCGCCAGCGCCGCGTCCGACTTCGCGGCGTGCAGCGCCAGCGGGTGTTCGGGCGCCACGGCGCAGAACGTGACGCCCATGATCGTGTCGGCGCGCGTCGTGAACACGTACATCCGCCCGCCGCCGATGGGCCGGCCGTCGTCGCCGCGGACGTCGTGCGGGAAGGCGAAGCGCACGCCCTCGCTCTTGCCGATCCAGTGCTCCTGCATCAGGCGCACGCGCTCGGGCCAGCCGGCGAGGTAGTTCCTGTCGGCGGGGTCGGCCACCGCCGACAGCAGCTCGTCGGCGTAGTCGGTGATCTTCAGGTAGTAGCCGGGGATCTCGCGCTTCTCGACCAGCGCGCCGCTGCGCCAGCCGCGCCCGTCGATGACCTGCTCGTTGGCGAGCACGGTCTGGTCGACCGGGTCCCAGTTGACGACCTGCGTGCGCCGCTCGGCGATGCCCTTCTCGAGCATGCGCAGGAACAGCCACTGGTTCCACCGGTAGTAGTCGGGGCTGCAGGTGGCGACCTCGCGGCTCCAGTCGATGGCCAGCCCCATCGCCTGCATCTGCGCCTTCATGTGCGCGATGTTCGAGTAGGTCCACGCCGCCGGCGGGACCTTGTTCTTCATCGCCGCGTTCTCGGCCGGCAGGCCGAACGCGTCCCAGCCCATCGGCATCAGCACGTTGTGGCCGCGCATGCGCAGCTGGCGCGCCAGCATGTCGTTGATCGTGTAGTTGCGCACGTGCCCCATGTGCAGCTTGCCGCTGGGGTACGGCAGCATCGAGCAGGCGTAGTACTTCGGCCTGGCGGCGTCCTCGCGCACGCGGTAGGCGTCGCGCTCGGCCCAGTGGCGCTGCGCCGCGGCCTCGACCTCGGCGGGGGCGTATTTCTCGTTCATGCAGCGGATTGTAGGGAGCGGGGTCAGCGCGGCGCTTCGGTGACGAAGCCCACGCGGCTCAGCCCGGCGCGCTGCACCAGCGCGATCAGCGCGGCGACCTCGCCGTAGGGCACCGCGCGGTCGGCGCGCAGCTGCACCTCGGTGAGCGGGTCGCGCCGCGCCGCGTCGGCCAGGCGCGCGGCGAGCGTGTCGGCGTCGACCGGTTCGTCGCCCAGGTGCAGACGGCCGCCGCGGTCGATCGCGACGGCGACGAACGCCGCGGGCGCGTCGCCCGCGACGGCGTCGGCGCGCGGCAGGTCGAGCTTCAGCGCCGGCGCGATCAGTGGCGCGGTGATGATGAAGATCACCAGCAGCACCAGCATCACGTCGATCAGCGGTGTCATGTTGATGTCGCTGAGCGGGCGCTCGCCGCCGCCGCGACCGAGGCGGCCGAAGCTCATCGCCGCTGGTCGTTGCCGGTGCCGAGCAGCTCGCGCAGGTCGTGCGCGAAGCCCTCGAGCTCGGCCTCGCACGCGGCCACGCGGCGACCGTGCACGTTGTAGGCGAGCACCGCCGGAATCGCCACCGCGAGGCCGGCCGCGGTCATCAGCAGTGCCTCGCCGACCGGGCCGGCAACCTTGTCGATCGTCACGGTGCCCGACGCGGCGATCGCCAGCAGCGCGTGGTAGATGCCCCACACGGTGCCGAACAGCCCGACGAACGGCGCGGTCGCACCGATCGACGCCAGCACCACCTGACCGTGCTGCAGCGTCGCCACGGCGCGGTGCAGCGCGCCGCGCAGGCGGCGCGTGAGCCGGGCCGCCTGCGCGGCGCGTGCTTCGAGCGCATCGTCATCCGGCGCGGCGAGCGCGGCGTCGACCAGCGGCAGCAGCAACTGCTCGCGATCGGCCGTGGCTAGCCGCTGGCGCGCCACGTCGAGCGACGGCGCGGCCCAGAACAGCGCGACGCCTCGGCCGAGGTCGCGCCGCACGCGGCGCAGCAGCCACGACTTCCAGACGATCAGCGCCCAGGTGGCGATCGACATCGCCAGCAGCACCAGGGCGACGGCGCGGCCGACGCCGTCGCTCGACGGCCACCACGCGGCCACGGCGTCCATCGCGGTGGCGGCGGCGGGCTCAGCGCAGGCCGAGCACGGCGTCCATGCCGTACAGCCCGTTCGCCTTGTCGGCCAGGAAGCGCGCGGCGCGCAGGCTGCCCTGCGCGTAGGTCGCGCGGCTGGCGCTCTTGTGCGTGATCTCGATGCGTTCGCCGGTGCCGGCGAACAGCACCGTGTGGTCGCCGACGATGTCGCCGCCGCGGATCGTCGCGAAGCCGATCGTCGACGGGTCGCGCTCGCCGGTGACGCCCTCGCGGCCGTAGACGGCGCAGGTCTTCAGGTCGCGGCCGAGCGCGGCGGCGACGACCTCGCCCATCTTCAGCGCGGTGCCGCTCGGCGCGTCGACCTTGTGCCGGTGGTGCGCCTCGACGATCTCGATGTCGTAGCCCTCGGCCAGCGCGCGCGCCGCGACATCCAGCAAGCGCAGCACGACGTTGACGCCGACGCTCATGTTCGGCGCCATCACCACCGCGACCTCGCGCGCGTGCGCGGCCACCAGCGCCTTCTGTTCGTCGGTGAACCCGGTGGTGCCGACCACCGCCTTGACGCCGAGCTCGCGGCACAGCGTCAGGTGCGCCAGCGTGCCCTCGGGTCGCGTGAAGTCGATCATCACGTCGGCGCCGTCCAGCGCCGCGCGCACGTCGTCGGTGACCACGACGCCGCTGCCTCGGCCGAGGAAGGCCGCCGCGTCGTGACCCAGCGCAGGGCTGCCGGTGCGGTCGAACGCGCCGGCGAGCGCGCAGTCGTCGGCGCCGAGCACGGCTTCGATCAGCATCTGGCCCATGCGCCCGGACGCGCCGGCCACCGCGATGCGCAGCGCCCCTGCCATCAGCGCTCCAGCGGGGGGTAGTCGCGCGCCGGACCCAGCGGTTCGCCCGGTGGCGCGGCGGCCGCGGTGCGCGCCGGCGCCGGCAGCGCGGCGCGTTCGGCCTCGCTGAGTTCGAGCTTGGGCACCGTGCGCGGCCGCACGTTGCTGATCGTCGCGACGAACTCGACCTCGCTCGGCAGCTCGGGCACCTCGGTGCGCTGCAGACGGTCGCCGTCGAACCACACGACGATGCTGCGTCGCTGCGGGTCGGCGCCCTGGCGGCGGATCGTGAACACGTAGTCCCAGCGGTCGGCGTGGAACACGCTGGCCAGCAGCGGCGAGCCGAGCACGTCGATCACCTGCTGGCGCGTCATGCCGGGACGCAGCCGCGCCGCCTGCTCGCGGGTCACGACGTTGCCCTGCACGACCTCGATGCGGTACGGCGCGATCAGGCCGAACAGGCGCGGCTCGTTCGGCGTGCTCGTGCAGCCGGCGAGCAGCACCGCGACGGCGAGCAGCGGGCCCGGGCGCAGCCGGGACAGGACGGTCGGGGGGGAAACGCTCATGCGAGGGCGCGGACCCGGCAGGGTCGAGCCGCGTCGTTATGATGGGAAATTCTAGCGGTGCCGGGCACCCTCCATCGGTCCGACTGTCCATGACGCACGCCGACGAACTCAAGAGCAGCGGCCTGAAGGCCACGCTGCCGCGCATCAAGATCCTCGAGGTGTTCCAGCGCAGCGCGCAGCGGCACATGACCGCCGAGGACGTGTTCAAGGCCCTGCTCGCCGAGGGCTCGGACATCGGGCTGGCCACCGTGTACCGGGTGCTGATGCAGTTCGAGCAGGCCGGGCTGCTCACGCGCAGCCACTTCGAGAGCGGCAAGTCGGTGTTCGAGCTCAACGAGGGCCAGCACCACGACCACCTGGTGTGCCTGACCTGCGGCCGCGTCGAGGAGTTCTACGACGCCGAGATCGAGGCGCGCCAGCGCGCGGTGGCCGAGGCGCGCGGCTTCGCGCTGCAGGAGCACACGCTGGCGCTGTACGCGACCTGCACGAAGACCGGCTGTCCGCACCGGCCGAAGTAGCGCGCGCCCGGGTCGCCGCGGCCGACGCCGCGAGCGCTGCGCGTCACCCGGCGCCGCGTTCCATCGCGCGCTGGTGGCGCTCGATGAACTCCTGGTAGGTGTCGATGCCGCGCAGCTGCAGCACCGTGTTGCGCACCGCGGCCTCGACGAGCACCGCGAGGTTGCGCCCGGCGTCGACCGCGATCACCGCCTTGCGCACCGGCACACCGAGCACCTCCTCGTACATCGGCTCGTGCGGCAGGCGCTCGAACTCGCGCTCGAGCGTCTCCTTGCGCACCAGGTGCACGATCAGCTTCAGACGCATCTTGCGGCGCACCGCGGTCTCGCCGAAGATGGCCTTGATGTCGAGCAGGCCGATGCCGCGTACCTCGAGCAGGTTCATCAGCAGCTCGGGACAGCGCCCGTCGATCGCCGTCTGCGAGACGCGGTACAGGTCGACCGCGTCGTCGGCCACCAGCCCGTGGCCGCGCGAGATCAGCTCCAGCCCCAGCTCGCTCTTGCCCAACCCCGACTCGCCGGTCAGCAGCACGCCGAGGCCGAGGATGTCCATGAACACGCCGTGGCGCGTGGTGCGCTCGGCGAACAGCTGCGACAGGTAGGCGCGCAGCACGTCGATCACGTGGCCGGCGGGCTCCTGCGTGACGAACAGCGGGATCTCGGCGCGGTCGCACAGCGCGACCAGTTTCTCGGGCGGCACCTGGTCGTCGGCGACGACGATCACCGGCGGCTCGAGCGTGACGATGCGCTGGATGCGCCGTTCCTGCACCTCGGCGCTGGCGTCGGCCAAGTAGGCCACCTCGCGGCGGCCGACCAGCTGCACGCGATACGGGTGGATGTAGTTGAGGTAGCCGATCAGGTCGGCCGGCGAGCCGGCCTCGCGGATCGCCACTTCGGCGAAGGGGCGCTCGGGATGCGCGTGCCCGGCGATCCACTGCCAGCGCAGCGCCGCGCGGTGTTCCTCGAACAGCGCCTCGGCGCTGAGGGTGGTCGGCTTCACGCGGGTCGGGTCGCCACGTGGCCGGGCGCCGCGCGACTCGCGCGCTGCGGCGCGCGTGCGGCGCTCAAGCCACCGATTTCAGCGGCTCCCAGGTCGAGATCAGCCGGTGCAGCGTCTCGGCCTCGGCCTCGGTCTTCAGCCGCTCGCGCAGTTCGCGGTCGCTGAGCATCTCGGCGATCTCCGACAGGATCTCCAGGTGCCGCTGCGTCGCCGCCTCGGGCACGAGCAGGAAGATCAGCAGCGTCACCGGTTCGTCGTCGGGCGCGTCGAACGGGACCGGCTGCTGCACGCGCAGCACCGCCGCCAGCGGGTTCTTCAGCCCCTTGATGCGGCCGTGCGGGATCGCCACGCCGTGGCCGAGCCCGGTCGAGCCGAGCCGCTCGCGCGCGAACAGGTTGTCGGTGACGGTGGCCCGCGCGATCGCGTGCTGGTTCTCGAACAGCAGGCCCGCCTGCTCGAAGACCCGCTTCTTGCTGGTGGCGTCCACGTTCACCAGCACGTTGCTGGCGGGCAGGATGGCGGCGAGACGGTTCATGTCGGGGCGCCGGACCGTCCTGCTGACGACGACCGCCCGGCCAATGTGACAGAGCGACGAATTATAGGAAGACCCCCACGAAGCGGGCGGCCGGCAAGCCCCCGCGCGCAGGGGTGTTGTGCAAATGTCGTAGGTCCACCGCGCCCGGCGCGCGGCCCGCCGCGGCAAGTGCACGCTCACTCGCCGTGGCAGGTCGTCGCCGTGGCGTCACCGGAGGATCGGGCCTCCCGGCCACGCGGGCCGCGTGCACGCCGTCGCCGGGGATGGATCAGAGGTTCGCATCGATGCGCTTGGCGGGCAGGTGGTGGTGGTCCTGGGCCTTGTCCTTGTAGCGCATGACCTGGCGGTCCAGCTTGTCCATCAGCTGGTCGATCGCCGCGTACAGATCCTCGTGCGACTGCTCGACGAAGATGTCGCGGCCCTTGACGTGCAGCGTCACCTCGGCCTTCTGCCGCCGCTCCTTCTCCTTGAGCTTCTCGACGGTCAGCAGCACGTTGATGTCGACCACCTGGTCGAAGTGCCGGGTCACGCGATCGAGCTTGTTCGTGACGTACTCGCGCAGGGCCGGGGTGACCTCGAGGTGGTGTCCGCTGATCGTCAGATTCATCTGCTGCTCCTTTCTGGGGGTGGTGTGGCCGCCTGCGCGGCGGTCACGGAGCCCTCCCGGGCCGAACCAGTGTGCCCGCGAACCGGGGCGGTGACAAGCCGACGACGGGCCGCCGCGCACGGCCTCGTGGCGAGCCGCGATGCCATAATTGACAGTCGTTTTCCGGAGCCATCACGTTGGACCAGAGTCACCCTCGGTGACCGTCCACTCCGGTCCGCCGCGTTGGCGGCGGACCCGGCCCCACCGGGGCCCGCGGGGTGAGACGGTCGTCACGGATCACCCCGCCTGCGGCGGCCGGCCATCCGGCGTTGCCTGGCGCCACAGAGTCTGCCCATGCTCAACGTCTTCACGCTGGCCAACGGTCGGCTGGTTCAGCAAGAGATCGACAACGCCGCGTCGCTGGCCGACCTGCAGCCGGTGTGGGTCGACCTGGAGTCGCCGACACCCGAGGAGAAGGGTTGGATCGCCGGGCGCTTCGGACTGGTGATCCCCGACGACGTCGCCGACGAGGACATCGAGGAGTCCGCCCGCTTCTACGAGGAGGACAACGGCGAGTTGCACATCCGCTCGGACTTCCTGCTCGAGGGCGACGACGACGCCGAGGGCATGACCGCGCGCAACGTGCGCGTGGCCTTCATCCTGCGCGACAACGTGCTGTTCTCGGTGCACGCCGAGGACCTGCCGGTGTTCCGGCTGCTGCGCCTGCGCGCGCGGCGCACGCCGGCGCTGATCGAGGACGCGAAGGACGTGCTGCTCAAGCTGTTCGACACCGACGCCGAGTACTCGGCCGACATGCTCGAAGGCATCTACGACAGCCTGGAGGAGGTCAGCACCAGCGTGCTGCGGCTCAACGCCAACGTCACCGACGCGGTGGCCGCCGAGGCGCTGGCGGCGATCGCGCGCGAGGAGGACCTCAACGGCCGCATCCGCCGCAACGTGATGGACACGCGCCGCGCGCTGAGCTTCATGATGCGCAGCCGCATGCTCAACGCCGAGCAGTTCGAGGATGCGCGCCAGATCCTGCGCGACATCGACTCGCTCGACAGCCACACGGTGTTCCTGTTCGACAAGATCAACTTCCTGATGGACGCCACGGTCGGTTTCATCAACCTGAACCAGAGCCGCATCATCAAGATCTTCTCGGTCGCCGCGGTCGCGCTGCTGCCACCGACGCTGATCGCCAGCATCTACGGCATGAACTTCGAGCACATGCCCGAGTTGTCGTGGCGCTTCGGCTATCCGTTCTCGCTGGCGCTGATGGCGCTGAGCGTGGTCACGCCGTTCTGGTACTTCAAGCGCAAGGGCTGGCTGTAGCCGGCGCCTCGCTCACGAGCGCGCGCGGCGCTGCAGCCAGCGCATCAGCGCGCCGACGAGCGGCAGCTTCGCGTACAGCTCCTCGGCGGCGTCCCAGTAGTCGCGGTGCACCGCGATGCGCCCGTCGGCGGCCAGCCGCAGGTGCGAGCCGCCGTGGATCGTCTGCTCGCCGCGCGCGAAGCGGCGCATGCCGAACACGAAGTCCCAGGTGAGAAAACACTGGTTCGCCTGCACGACGATGTCGCGCACGACGAAACGCGGCGCGTCGAGCGTGTCGAACATGTGCGCGAACACCGCGGCGATCGACGCGACGCCGCGCACGTCGTGGAACGGGTCCTTGAACTGCGCGTCGGCGGCGTACAGCTCGCCCAGGCGAGGCAGGTCGGCGCGCGACAGCGATTCGAAGCGCTCGACGATGCGCGCCACGCGGGCGTCGGGGTGGCGCGGCGTGCTCACAGCCCGGTGGCGCGGCGGATCGCCGCGAAGTACAGCCCGTCGCTGAGCACGCTCAGCGCCTTGAGCAGGTGGGTGAAGCGCTTCGGGAAGTGGATCTCGAACGCGCCGCGCTGCCAGCCCTCGACGATGCGCTGCGCCGCCTCGTCGGAGCTGATCAGCGCCGGCATGCGGAAGTCGTTGTCCGCCGTCAGCGGCGTGTCGACGAACCCGGGGTTGATCACCGACACGCCGATGCCGCGCTCGTGCAGGTCCAGGTACAGAGACTCGCCGAGGTTGATCAGCGCGGCCTTGGTCGGCCCGTAGGCCAGCGATTTCGGCAGGCCGCGGTAGCCGGCCACGCTGGACACCAGGCTCAGGTGCGCCGGCGCGCCGGCGTCGGCCTGGCGCTGCAGCTGTGGCAGCACCGCGTCGAGCAGGTGCAGCGCGCCGACGTAGTTGACCTGCTGGTGGCGCAGCGCGTCGTCGAGGTCGAACGCGGTCGCGCGCATCGGCCGGTAGTGGCCGGCGCAGTACACCGCCAGGTCGATGCGGCCGTGGCGCTCGACGACGCGCCCCACCGCGTCGCGCATCGCGCCGCGGTCGGTGGCGTCGAGCGCGATCGCCATGCTGCCCGCATGCCGCGCGGTGAAGGCGTCGAGCGCGGCGGCGCTGCGCGCCGAGACGACGACACGCGCGCCGAGCGCGTGCAGGTGCTCGGCGGTGGCGCGACCGATGCCGCTGGAGGCGCCGACGAGCCACACCACCTGGTCACGCCAGTCGCGGATCGGCGGGTTCAGCGGCATGGGTGTCCCGTCACCGTCAGGGCCTGGTGAAGACCAGCGTGACCTCGCCGAGGCGGACGCCGAACTTGCTCATCACCGCCTTGTTGAGCATCACGCGTTCGTCGACGAGGAACATCCAGTCGTCGAACTGGACGTGCCAGACGCGGCCGTCGACCGGCAGCGCCAGCGTGTAGCGCCACTGGAACGCGTTGCCCGCGGCCTGTCCTGCGGCCTCGCCGACCACGTCGTCGGCGCTGCCGGTGTAGCGTCCGTCGGCGTGGCGCTTGAGCCGCCACACGCGGCGCTGCGTCGTGCCGTCGCTGTAGCTGAAGTGCTCGTCGAGCACGCCTTCGTCGCCCTGCCAGCGGCAGTCCATGCGCACGGTGAAGCGTCGCACGACCTTGCCGCTGCGGTCGGTGAAGATGCCGTACGCGTGCAGCGTGCCGTCGAAGTACTCGCGCAGGTCCAGGCGCGGGCGCTCGGCGGCGTAGTCGGCCGGCGTCGGCGACGCGCAGCCGGTGATCAGCCAAGGCGTCGAAGCGGCGGCGAGCAGCCAGTGGCGTCGGTTCATTCGGGGGCTCCACCGGCGCCGCGGCGCATCCGTGTGGCCAGCAGCGCCGCGGCCGCCAGCTTCAGCACGCATGGCAGCGCACAGTACGCCAGCGTCAGCGCGGCGAGCGCGTCGGCGTCGCGGCTGCCCGGCGTGTAGCCGAAGGCCTGCAGCAATGGCAGCGCGAGCCCGGCGGCCAGCGCGAGGTTGAGCTTGGTGGCGAAGTTCCACCAGCCGAAGTAGGCGCCCTCGGCCTGGCCACCGCGACCCGAGCGCTGGATCACGCCGGCCAGCAGCGCGCCGGGCAGCGCCAGGTCCGCGCCCAGCGCCAGCCCGCTGGCCACGCACACCGCGGCGAAACCGGCCACGTCGCCCGTGCCGAGCGCGGCGGCCCAGGCGAAGGCGGCGACGGCCAGCAGCATGCCGGCCAGCCAGGTGCGCACCAGCCCGAAGCGACGCACCAGCCGCACCCACAGCGGCATCGACAGTGCGCCGGCGGCGAAGTAGCTGGCGAGGAACAGCGGCTCGAACGCCGGTGCCTGCAGCCGATCGCGGATGAAGAACAGCACCAGCGTCGCCGGCACCGCGCTGGCGATGCCGTTGACGAGGAACACCGCGAGCAGGCGGCGGAACGCCGCATCGGCCAGCGGCAGCGTCATCGGCATCACCCCGCCCGGCGCGGTGGTGCCGAGCGCCCGCGGCGCACGGGACAGCAGCGCGACGCCGAGCGCCAACACGACCGCGAAGGTGGCCGTGGCCGCACCCATGCCGGCCAGCGCGGGCAGCACGCTGGCCACCAGCACGCCGGTCAGCGCGAAGCCTTCGCGCCAGGCGACGACGCGGGCACGCTGCGTCGCGTCGCCGCCGAGTCTTGCACCCCAGGCCTGGTGCAGCACCGCCAGCACGCTGTATGCGACGTAGGTCCACAGCAGCCAGGCGCCGCACCATGCGAGCAGCGACGCCGTGCCCTGCATCGGCGGGAAGAACAGCGCATGGAACCCGACCGCGGCCGCCACGGCGGCAAGCGCTGCGGCGCCCAGCACCCGCGCGGCGGAACGGGCGAACCAGCGGTCGACCAGGCGCCCGATCCACGGGTCGGTGACGGCGTCGAACAGCCGTGCGCCGAGCAGCAGGGCGCCCAGCGCCGCCAGCGGAACGCCGAACGTCGTCGCATAGTGGTTCGGCAGCATCACGTACAGCGGCAGCGCGACGAAGGCCAGCGGCAGTCCCAGCGCGCCGTAGGCGACGCCATCGCGCCAGCCGGTGGCGGCCAGCGGCGCGCGCACGAGCGGTGCCGCCACCGCGCGGGTCATCGCCGGCGCGGCGATCGGAGTGGCGCCGCAGGCGCCTCGCAACGGTTCCATCAACGTCCCAGCAGCGCGTCGCGCAGCTGCGGCTGCGACGTCTGCGGCGCCAGCCAGATGCCGAAGAACAGCCGCGTGAACTCGGGGTCGGGCAGCTCGCCGGCGTCGCGCCCGTTGACGAAGAACCGCACCGCCTCGCGCGGGCGCTGCACCCCCGTGATGCGGTCGCCGGCGCCGACGTCGGGGAAGATCGCGGCCATGCGCGACAACCACTGTCGCGCCTGCGCGTCGTCGAACTCGCCGACGCGGCGCATCTCGTCGACCGAACGTTCGGCGATCAGCCGTCCGACCAAGCGGCGTGCGTACTGCAGTTCGAGCGCCAGCGGCACGTCGGCGTAGTCTGCCCCGGGGCCGAACGGCACGGCGGCCCACAGCCGCGCGTCGTAGATCACCATGCCCAGGAAGCGCAGGCGGCCGCTGCCCACCAGCACCGCGCCGGGCAGTGCCGCGGTGACCTCGGGCGGGGCGGGCGATGCGTGCGCGCGACCGGCGGCGGCCGCCAGCGTCGCGAGCAGCAGCGTGCGGCGCCTCAGCAGGCCGGGCACGCGTGGCCTTCGTCCCGTGCCGCCGCGAGTCGGGTTCATGGCTTGCGCAGCGTGAACTGCACGACGTCGGTATTGCCGGTGGCGAACGCCGCCTCGCAGTACGCCAGGTAGAACTCCCAGGTGCGCACGAAGCGCGTGTCGAAGCCGAGCCGGCGCACCTGCGGCTCGCGCCGCAGGAAGGCGCTGCGCCAGCGTGCCAGCGTCTCGGCGTAGTCGTGCCCGAAGGCGAGCTCGTTGACGACCTCCAGCCCGGCCTTCGCCGCCTCGGCGCGGAACGCCGAGGCACTGGGCAGCAGCCCGCCGGGGAAGATGTACTGCTGGATGAAGTCGGTCGAGCGCGCGTAGCGCTCGAACAGATCGTCGCGGATCGTGATCGACTGGATGCACGCGCGCCCGCCCGGCCGCAGCTTGTCGTGCACGGTGCGGAAGAAGCCCGGCCAGTACGCGCGACCGACCGCCTCGAACATCTCGATCGAGCAGATCGCGTCGAACGGCGCGTCGGCGACGTCGCGATAGTCCTGCAGCCGCAGGTCGGCGCGGTCGGCGAGCCCGGCATGCTGCAACCGCTGGCGCGCGTGCGCGAGCTGCTCGGTCGACAGCGTCAGCCCGGTCACGTGTGCGCCGAAGTCGCGCGCCGCCGCTTCCGCCAGCGCGCCCCAGCCGCAGCCGATCTCGAGCACCCGCGCGCCCGGCGCGACGCCGCACTCGGCGAGCGCGCGCCGCACCTTGGCCTGCTGCGCGTCGGGCATCGATCGCGAGCGGTCACCTTCGAACCACGCACTCGAGTAGTTCATCGTCTCGTCGAGCCACAGCGCGTAGAACGCGTTGCCGAGGTCGTAGTGCGCGTGGATGTTGCGGCGGCTGCCACGGCGCGAGTTGCGGTTCAGCAGGTGCCGCAGGCGGTACGCGAGCGAGCCCCACCACGAGCCGTAGATCAGCCGTTCGGCGGCGTCGCGGTTGGCGATGAACAGCTCGAGCAGCGCGACCAGGTCGGGGCTGGTCCAACCGCCGGTGATGTAGCTCTCGGCAAAGCCGATGTCGCCCGACTTCAGCGTCGCCGCGCAGGCGTCCCAGTTGCGCAGGCGCAGCGCGGCGCGCGGACCGGGGATCGTGCCGGCGAACTGCAGCGCGCTGCCGTCGGGCAGCTGCAGGTCGAGCGTGCCGCGTCGCAGGTGGCGCAGCGCGCGCAGCACCGCGCGCGCCGCGGGCGGCGCCGACGCGGGCAGGGTGAACCAGGCGGTGGTCGTCGTCGTGCTCATCGGGGGGACTTCGGGCGATGCGTTCAGCGGGTCACGAAGGCGTCGGGCGGCGCCGGCTTGGAGAAGAACGGCACGCGCTTGAGCGCCAGCCGCAGCGCCTGCCAGTGGATGCGCGCGATCACGCCCAGCGTCATCAGCGGCGTGCCGAAGAACGCGCGGCGCAGCGCGGCGCCGGTCACCGGGCTCAGCGTGCCGCTGACGCTGGTCAGCAGCAGCGGCCCGTTGGCGTCGTGGTGATCGACGCGCGCCACGGTGCGCGGCGCGTGCGTGGGCGCGCCGAGGTCGGTGCGCATGAAGCGGAAGCGGTAGTCGCCCTCGACGCGGCAGAACGGCGAGACGTGGAACACCTTGCGTGCGCGCAGCTCGCGTCCGAAACGCAGGTCGTCGCCGTGCAGCAGGTAGCAGTGGCGCTCGCCGAAGGTGTTGTTGACCTCGGCGACGATCGCGGCGAGCGAGCCGTCGCGCCGGTGGCAGTACCAGAAGCTCACCGGCTTGAACACGTAGCCGAGCACGCGCGGGTAGCAGTGCAGCCAGACCTCGCCGTCGGCGTCGGCGATGCCTTCGCGCGCGAGCAGGTCGTCGATCCACGCGAGGCAGTCGCCGCCGCCGTCGCCGTGGTCGCGGTCGTGGAATGCGATCAGGCCGATGCGGTTGCGCGGCAGCGCGGGGTCGGGCGTGCGGCGCAGCGTCCGCAACGGCAGCAGCAGGAAATACGTCGGGTACTCGAAACCGTGCCGCGCCGGGCGCAGGCGCAGGTGGCGCACGACGCCGGTGCCGAGCAGCGCGCGCGTCGCGGTCACGCGGCCTCCGCCGGCGCCACGTCGCGCGCCCAGGCCTGGCGCAGGGCGTCGACCACGGCGAGCCCCGACGTCAGCCCGTCCTCGTGGAAGCCGTAGCGCGTCCACGCGCCGCAGTACCAGGTGTGCGCCCGGCCCTGGATGCGGTCGAGCCGGCGCTGCGCGTCGATCGCCGCCTGGTCGAACACCGGGTGCGCGTAGTTGAACGCCGCGAGCACGGCGCCGTCGCGTGGTTCGCGCGCCGGGTTCAGCGAGACGAGCACCGGCGTGTCGAACGGCAGCGGCTGCAGGCGGTTCAGCAGGTAGTGAAGGCACACGCGCGAGCGCTCTCGGTCGTCGCCGGCGGCGCGCTCGTAGTTCCACGCGGCCCAGGCCTTGCGGCGCCGCGGCAGCACCGCGGTGTCGGTGTGCAGCACCGCGCGGTTGGGCTGGTAGCGGATCGCGCCGAGCAGCGCACGCTCGTCGGCGCTGGCGTCGGCGAGCAGCGCCAAGCTCTGGTCGCTGTGGCAGGCGAGCACCAGTTCGTCGAAACGCTCGCTGCCGTGATCGGTGGACACGATCACGCCGTACTCCCCGCTGCCCGGCGGCACGCGGCGCACGCTGCGCACCGGCGTGGCCAGGCGCGCGTCGTCGATGCGCTCGAGCATGCGCTGCACGTAGCGGCGAGCGCCGCTGCGCACCGTGAACCACTGCGGCCGGTCGCTCACCTGGATCAGCCCGTGGTTGTGGCAGAAACGGATCATCGTCGCGACCGGGAAGCGCAGCATCTGGTCGGTCGGGCACGACCAGATGCAGCCGATCATCGGCAGGAAGTACCAGTCGCGGAACTCGTCGCCGAAGCGGTGTTCGCGCAGGAAATCGCCGATCGACTGGCGCAGCTCGGCGTCGGCGCCGCGCCGGGCGATCGTGGTGGCCAGCCGGTTGAAGCGCAGCAGGTCGGCGAGCATGCGCCAGAAACGCGGACGCAGCAGGTTGGCGCGCTGCGCGAAGACGGTGTCCATGGACGCGCCGCTCCACTCGAGCGGCAGGTCGGGCACCTGCACCGAGAACGACATGTCCGACGGCGCCAGATCGATGCCCAGCTCGCCGAACAGCCGCAACAGGTTCGGGTAGGTGCGCTCGTTGAGCACCAGGAAACCGGTGTCGACGCCGTGTGTCACGCCGTCGAGCGTGACGTCGACGGTGTTCGTGTGCCCGCCGAAGTGGGCTCCGGCTTCGAACAGCGTGACGCGCGACTCGCCGGCCAAATGCCAGGCGACCGACAGACCCGAGATGCCCGAGCCGACGACGGCGACGCGGCGCATCGTTCAGGCCCCCGGACGCGAGAACGGGGCACCGCCAGCGGTGCCCCGTGGAAGAAAGGCTGCTGTGGGCCGCCCCGGAGCGAAGGAGGGAGGGAGGAGGGAGGAGGAGAGGCGCTCCGGGATTCCGGTCGGCGAAGCCGACGGGCTGCACAGCAGGAAAAACTTGGTGCCGCCGCCACCCACCTCGGGAGCCGCCGGCGAACTGATGCTATGACCGGCATCCCCGCGCGGAGTTCCGCGCCGATGCGTCGGCCGGGTCGTCGCGTTCGAAGGCACTTGGTGCGTGAAGTGAACCATAAGGTATAAAAGAATACCAAACAGTTCAAGAGTGCACCAGCATGCGTTCGATTTCCCTGGTGATCCGTCGGGATTGCGGTTCGGTCGCGCTGTCGAAGCTCACCACCTCGCGCGCGTCGCGCGAGACCAGGTACTTGTGGAAGTTCCACTGCGGCACCTCGCCGCTGCGCTCGGCGAGCCCGCGGTACAACGCGATCGCTCCGGCCCCGCGCACGGTCGACTTCGCGAACATCGGGAAACGCACACCGAAAGTGCTCTCGCAGAAGTCGGCGATCTGCGCGTTGTTACCCGGCTCCTGCTCGCCGAAGTCGTTCGACGGAAACCCGAGCACGCTGAATCCGCGCGCCGCGTAGCGTGCGTGCAATGCCTCGAGCCCCTCGTACTGTCCGGTGTAGCCGCAGCGGCTGGCGGTGTTGACGATCAGCAGCACGCGCCCGGCGAAGTCGCACAGGTCGATCGGGCGCTCGTCCTGCAGTCGCGGCAGGCGGTGCTGCAGCAACGCAGGGCAGCCGGTGGTCGACACGGCCGGGCCGGCAGCGAGCGCGCCGAGTGTCGCGACGAAGCCTCGCCGCGACAGCTTCCCGAGTGGAGTCGATCCGGTGGGCATCATGTTTGTCCTGCGCAAATGCAGCTCCTGAACTTATATTATCGGCGTTTTTGAGATCACCTCCTTGATTGTCCTGGACAAAAAGACTCATCACCGACCCTGTTCACCGCGGGGGTGGCGTGCCTGAGCAAGGTGCAGTCGGGCCGTTGACGCTGACGATCGCCGCGGTCGAGCGCGACACCGGGCTCAGCAAGGACACGCTGCGCGTGTGGGAGCGCCGCTATGGCTTTCCGCGCCCCGCGCGCGACGGCGTCGGCGAGCGCGTCTACCCGCTCGACCAGGTCGAAAAGCTGCGCACCGTCAAGCGCCTGCTCGACGCCGGCCACCGGCCCGGGCGCATCGTCGCGCTCAGCGCCGAGCACCTGCAGCAGCTGTGTGCGTCGACGATCGACCAGCCGGGCGCCGCGGCACGCGCCGGCGCGCCGCGCGACGACCTGCAGTCGCTGCTCGACCTCGCACGCAGGCACGACGTGCCCGGCCTGCGGCGGCAGCTCGCGCAGGCGCTGGCGCGCGCCGGGCTGGCGCGCTTCGTCGCCGACCTCGCCGCGCCGCTGATGACGCTGGTCGGCGACGCCTGGCTGCGCGGCCGACTCGACGTCCACGAGGAGCACATGGTCACCGAGTCGGTCCAGCTGCTGCTGCGCCACGCGCTGGCATCGCTGCCCGAGTCGGCGCCCGACGCCACGCCGCGCGTGCTGCTGACCACGCTGCCCGGCGAGCCTCATGGGCTCGGGCTGCTGATGGCCGAGGCGCTGCTCGCGGTCGACGGCGCGGTCTGCGTGTCGCTGGGCGTTCAGACGCCGCTCTGGGACGTCGTGCTCGCCACGCGCGCGTACCGTGCCGACGTCGTCGCGATCGGCTTCAGCGGCAGCGTGAACCCCAACCACGTGGTCGACGCGCTCGTCGAATTGCGCGCCAAGCTGCCGGGCGACGTTGCGCTGTGGGCCGGCGGCTCGGCGCCGGTGCTGCGCCGGCGTGCGGTCGACGGCGTGCTGCCGTTGCCGACGCTTGAGGCGATGCAGCAGGCGCTGCAGCACTGGCGCGACGCGCGGCGCTGAGCCGCGATGCGAGGGCATCGGCGCGGCCGGTGGTGCCGCGCAAGGGGCCCGCCTAGAATCGGCGCGCCCCGCAAGGACCCGACGATGCTCTACCCCGAACTGTTCAGGCAACTCGAGGCCGTGCGCTGGAACATGGACACGGACATTCCATGGCAGCGCTTCGACACGTCGCGCCTGAGCGACGAGCAGGCGCGCACGGTGAAGATGAACGCGATCACCGAGTGGGCCGCGCTGCCGGCCACCGAGATGTTCCTGCGCGACAACCGCGACGACAGCGACTTCTCGGCGTTCATGAGCGTGTGGTTCTTCGAGGAGCAGAAGCACTCGCTGGTGCTGATGGAGTACCTGCGCCGCTTCCGCCCCGACCTGGTGCCCACCGAGGACGAACTGCACGCGGTGCGCTTCGAGTTCGACCCGGCGCCGCCGCTGGAGACGCTGATGCTGCACTTCTGCGGCGAGGTGCGGCTGAACCACTGGTACCGGCGAGCCGCCGAGTGGCACACCGAGCCGGTCATCAAGCACATCTACGAGACGCTGGCGCGCGACGAGGCGCGCCACGGCGGCGCCTACCTGCGCTACATGAAGCGTGCGCTGACGCGCTGCGGCGACGAGGCGCGAGCCGCCTTCGCCAAGGTCGGGGTGCTGATGGCCAGTGCGCGGCGCACCGCGCAGGCGCTGCACCCGACCAACCTGCACGTCAACGAGAAGCTGTTCCCGCGCGACACGGTGCAAAGCCGCCTGCCCGACCCGCAGTGGCTCGAGCGCTGGCTCGACCGGCAGATCCAGTTCGACGCCGCCTGGGAGAGCAAGGTCGTCGATCGCATCCTGCACAACCTGTCGCTGCTGATGGAGCGCAGCTTCGCCAGCGTGCAGGAGCTCAACCGCTTCCGCAAGGAAGTGGCGGCGCGTGTCGCCGCCACCGTGCCGCAGGCGGGCTGATCGGCGGCGTGCCGGGCCTCAGGCCTTCCTGGCTGCCGCGAGCTTCTCCTGGTCGGCCTTGCGGTCGGCGTCGACCCGTTGCGCACTGGGCCGCTGCCCGACCAGCTTGCCGTAGCCCTTCCAGTCGACGCCGTGTTCGGCGAGCAGGTCGGTGCCCAGCACCAGACGCGTGCTCAGCGCGACCAGCGGCAGGTTCACGTAGGCCGCGCAGTCGGCCATCGTGAACTGCTCGCCGGCCGCGTAGGGCGCGAACTTCGCCAGCCGCTTGAACGCCGGGATGTTCTTGTCGAGCTGCTTGCGCACGCGCGCCTGCGTGTTCTCGCTGACCGTGCCGCCGAAGAACGCCTGCGCGTACAGCTCGCGCGCCACCAGCTCGACGTGCAGGTTCGTGAAGATCATCAGCTCGCGCACCTTCGCCGCGGCGTACGGGTCGGCGGGCAGCAGCGGCGGTGTCGGGTGCGCCGCCTCGAGGTACTCGAGGATCGCCACGCTCTCGCACAGCGGGCCGTGCGGCGTGCGGACGAACGGGATCTTCGCCAGCGGCGACGCCGACAGCACCTCGTCGTCGCTGCGCCCGGTGCGCACGACCTCCTCCTGGAACGGCACGCCCTTCTCGAGCAGGGCCATCTTGACCTTGTTGTAGTAGTTCGACAGCGGCATGCCGCACAGCGTGATCATCGCGGGGTCTCCTGTGGGGGGGTGGGCGAAAGGGGGGCGGTCGCCGCCGCGCGCGGGCGCGGCGCGCGGCCGACGACGGCGATGCCGACGCTGACGGTGGCCAGCGCGACCAGCAGCCGCGCGGTCACCGGCTCGGCCAGCAGCAGCGCGCCGGCGAGCAGGCCGAACACCGGGGTCAGCAGCACGAACGACGAGATCTGCGTCGCCGGGTAGTGGCGCACGAGCCAGAACCACAGCAGGTAGCTGGCGAAGGTGACGACCACGGTCTGGAACGCGAGCATCGACAGCGCCAGCGTGCTGGGCGCGGCCGGCCACTGCTCGCCGACCGCGAGGCCGGCCGCGGTCAGCAGCACGCCCGACACCGCGAGCTGGTACAGCAGCGTCTTCTCGGGCGGCGCGCTGGTCAGCGCCGTGGCTCGGATGACCAGCGTCGTCGCGCCCCACAGCACGGCCGCGACCACGCCCAGCGCGTCGCCCAGCCACTGGCGCTCGCCGACGGCCTTGCTGCCGAAGCCGTCGGCGAAGGCCAGCGCGACGCCGGCGAACGCCGCGAGCAGCCCGCCGAGCTGCAGCGCCGACAGGCGCTCGGCGCGAGCGATGTACGGCATGCCCAGCGCGACGACGAACGGCGACAGGTACAGGAACACGACCATGCGCGAGGCGGTCGTGTACTGCAGCCCGACGAAGATGCAGCCGAACTCGGCGGCGAACAGCGCGCCGGCCAGCCAGCCGGCGCGCCAGGTCGGCGCGCTGCCGCCGGCGCCGCGCAGCGGCAGGCCGCGCCAAGCCACCCAGGCGAGCACCAGCAGCGTGGCGCCCAGCGAGCGCACCCCGGCCTGCAGCAGCGGCGGGATCTCGGCCAGCGCGACCTTCGCCGCGACCTGGTTGACGCCCCACAGCAGGCAGCACAGCACCAGCGACGCCACCGCGATGCCGTCGAGCCGGGACTTGCGGTCGCTCATGGCCGGGATGCTATCGGCTTCGCGGTGCACGCCATGTCGCGCACGCGCCGAGCACGGTGCCGGCGACGGCACCGGCCGCGTGCGCCAGCGGCGCGAGGGCGAAGTCCCAGGCTGCCGACGCCTGCAGCGCCCCGCGCCACGGGGCCTCGAGCAAGATCTTTGCCGCGAGCCCGGCAAGCACCGCCGCGGCGATGCCGCGCCGCGTGCCGCGCGCGTGACGCAGCAGGTGCACCGCGACGACGGCCACGCCGGCGTGCAGGATCCCCGACAGCCCGCCGTAGTGCGCGATCTGCGGCTGCAGCGCCAGCGCCGCGTGGGTCAGTGGCCAGGCCAGCGCCCAAGCCAGCGCAGCGGCGCGCGGCACGCGCGCGACCCAGCCCCAGGCGACGACGACCGCGGTGCCCAGCAGGTTCACCGCCAGGTGCGGCGTGCTCCAGTGCACGAAGGCCGCGCTGAACAGCCGCCACGGCTCGCGCCACGCCAGCTGCGGCTGCCAGTCGAGCGCCGCGCTCGGCGCCAGCGCGCCGGCGGCGGCGCCGCCGGCCAGCAGCGCGCCGAGCGCGAGCCAGGCCGTCGCGCCCGTGTTCGTGCTCAGCCGAACACCGCGTGCCACAGCGCGACGACGGCCGCGCGCTGCGCCGCGAGCGTGTCGGGGGGGAACTGTGTCGGCTGCTCGTCGAGGCGCGCGCGGTGCTGGGCGCGGCGCAGTTCGCGGTACGCGTCGGCGGCGGCGGCACCGACGCCCGCCGGCAGCAGCCCCGCCGCCTCGGCGCGCTGCAGCAGCGCGATGTTGCCGGCGTTGTCGAGCAGCGGCGCGTGCGCCGCGCCGTGGGCCAGCACCAGGTACTGCACCGCGAACTCGGCGTCCATCATGCCGCCGGTGCCGTGCTTGACATCGAACAGGCCCTCGCGCCCAGGATGCGCGGCGCGCACCTTGTCGCGCATCGCGTGGATCTCGTCGCGCAGCGCGGCGGCGTCGCGAGGCGCGCACAGCACCTGCCGTCGCACCGCCTCGAATCGCGCGGCCAGGTCGCTCGCGCCGGCGCACCAGCGCGCGCGCGTGATCGCCTGGTGCTCCCAGGTCCACGCGGTGTTGCTGCCGCGGCCCTGCTGATAGGCCTCGAACGAGCGCAGCGAAGTCACGAGCAGCCCCGAGTTGCCGTTCGGCCGAAGCGCGGTGTCGATCTCGAACAGCTCCCCGGCGGCGGTGCGCAGCGTCAGCCAGGTGATCAGCCGGCGCGCGAAAGCGCCGTAGACCTCGGCCGCGCGCTCGTCGTCGTCGTCGTAGAGGAACACCACGTCGAGGTCGCCGCCGTAGCCGAGCTCCTTGCCGCCGAGCTTGCCGTAGGCGATCACTGCCAGCCGCGGGTCGTCGCGGTGGCGCTGCTTCAGTCCGGCCCAGGCCCAGTCGATGGTGCAGGCGACGACGGTGTCGGCCAGCGCCGACAGGTCGTCGGCGACCTGCTCGACGGTGATGCGACCCTCGACGTCGCGCACCAGCGTGCGGAACACCTCGGCGTGGTGCGCGCGGCGCAGCGTGTCGAGCAGCGCTTCCTCCGATGCTTCGCCGGCGCGTTGCCAGGCGGCGTGGCGCTCCTCGAGCTCGCGCCGGAACGCCACCGCGTCAAAGCGCCCGCCGAGCAGCCGCGCGTCGGCGAGCTCGTCGATCACGCCCGGGTGGCGCATCAGGTAGCGCATCGGCCAGCGCGCCAGGCCGAGCAGGCGCAACAGCCGGCCGAGCACCTCGGGGCGCTCGACGAGCAGCGCGAGGTAGCTCTCGCGGCGCAGCAGCGGCTCGACCCAGTCGACGAAGCGCAGCGCCGCCTCGGGCGTGGCCTCGTCGCGCTGCACCGCGGTGGCCACACGCTGCACCAGCCTGCCCAGGCGCAGCTTGCCCTCGTCGCGCAGCGCCTGCACGCGCGGCTGTTGCGTCCACGCGCGCACGCGTTCGGCCAGCGCCGGCGGCAGCGTGTCGAGCAGGCGCTCGCTGTCGATCGACATCGGCGTCGTGCCGCAGCTGCGGCAGCCGTTGCGCGCGCTGCCCGACGAGGGCTGGCCGTCGTGCAGCAGCGCGTCGAACTCGGTGGCGACGAACTCGCGCGTCGCGCACAGCCGGTCGAGCAGCTCGCAGGCGTCGGCGCTGCACGCCAGCCCCAGGCTGCCGGCGATCCAGCGCAGGTCGCCGTCGGCGCCGGGCAGCAGGTGCGTCTGCTGGTCGTCGAGGTACTGGATGCGGTGCTCGATGCGGCGCAGGAACTCGTAGGCCTCGGCCAGCCGCGCCGCGGTCTCGGGCTTCATCAGCCCGTGCGCGACGAGTCGCTGCAGCCCGCGCAGCGTCGAGCGCGTGCGGATCTCGGGGAACTGGCCGCCGCGCACGACCAGCAGCAGCTGCACGATGAACTCGATCTCGCGAATGCCGCCGCGCGACAGCTTGACGTCGTTGGCGCGCTCGGGGCGTCCGGCGGCGCGACGCTGCGCCTCGTCGCGGATCTTCGCGTGCAGCTGGCGCAGCCCCTCGAACACGCCGTAGTCGAGGTAGCGCCGGTAGACGAAGGGCGTGACCAGCGAACGCAGCTGGCCGGCGCGCCCGGTCACCACCGCGGCCGGCGGCGCGACGACGCGGCTCTTCAGCCACGCGAAGCGCTCCCACTCGCGACCCTGCACCAGGAAGTACTCCTCGAGCATGCCCAGGCTGACCACCGGCGGACCCGACATGCCGTTGGGCCGCAGCGCCAGGTCGACGCGGAACACGAAGCCGTCCTCGGTGGTCTCGCCGATCAGCGTGTACAGCCTGCGCGCCACCTTCGAGAAGTACTCGTGCGCGCTGATCGGCTGCTCGCCGTCGGTGTGCCCCTCGTCCTCGTAGACGTAGACCAGGTCGACGTCCGACGACACGTTGAGCTCGCGCGCGCCGAGCTTGCCCATGCCGACGATCCAGAACTCGATCGGACCGCCGGCGGCGTCGCGCGGCCGGCCGTGGCGCAGGCCTTCGTCGGCATGCGCCTGCGCCAGCGCGCGGCCGAGCGTGACTTCGGCGAGCGCGGTCATCGCCGCCGTGACCGCGTCGAGCGACGCACCGTGCTCGACGTCGAGCACCGCGAGCCGTTCGAGCACCAGCTGGCGTGCCACGCGCATCGCCGCCGGCAGCATGCGGCCGCCGGCGATCAGCGCGTCGATCAGCGCGTCGATCGCCTCGGCGTCGGGCACACCGGCGCGCAGCAGCGGCAGTTCGCCGGCGTAGCGGCGGCGCACGCGCTGCACGAAACGGCTGTGGTCGGCGGGCACGCCGGGCACGGCAGCGCCCGGGACCGGCGCAGGGGGGCTGGAACGCGTCGACACCGCGGGGGTCTGTGCTAGATTGCCCCGCGCCAGGCGGGATCGAGGCCCGAGCGACCGCTCACGATCGGATCCAACCCGCGCGTGCGCGGCTGGCGTGTCGACATGCCGAAGCCTCCGTCCCGTCCCGATGCCGATGACGACCTGCTGCCACCGCCGCGGGCGTCGCTGCTGCGCATCGCCGGCCGTGTCGCGCTGGTCGCGGTGTTTGGACTGTGGAGCTTATTGCTCTTCGCTTGGCTGACGCTGCACTGGGGGATTTTGCCCAACGCGCGCGCCTGGCTGCCGCAGATCGAACAGCAGGCCAGCCGCGCGCTCGGCATGCCGGTGCGCATCGGCGACATCCGTGTGCGCTCCAGCGGCTGGGTACCGGCGCTCGAGCTCGACGACGTCGTGCTGTTGGACGCCGAGGGGCGCGAGGCGCTGCGGTTGCCGCGCGTGGCCGCGGCCCCGGCGGCGCGCTCGCTGCTGGCGCTCGAACTGCAACTGCAGCAACTGCACGTCGAGGGCGCGCAGGTCGAACTGCGCCGCGACGCGCACGGCCGCCTGCACCTGGCCGGCTTCGACCTCGCCGCCGACGCCGCGGCCGGCGCCGACGGCGCATTCGCGGCCTGGCTGCTGCGCCAGCGCGAGGTGGTGCTGCGCGGCGCGCGGCTGCGCTGGGTCGACGAGCTGCGGCTGGCCCCGCCGCTGGCGCTCGAGGCGGTCGACCTGGTGCTGCGCAACCGCGGCCGGCGCCACGAGCTGCGCGTCGACGCCACGCCGCCGCACGACTGGGGCCAGCGCTTCACGCTGCGCGCGAAGCTCGCGTCGCCGCTGCTCGGCCGGCGCGACGACTGGCAGCGCCTGGGCGGCGAGGTCTACGCCGAACTGCCGCGCATCGATGCCGGCGCGCTGCGGCGTTACGTCGACCTGCCGTTCGAGTGGCGCGGGGGCCAGGGCGCCCTGCGCGGCTGGGCGCAGTTCGCGCAGGGCGAGCCGGTGTCGGCGACCGTCGACCTGGCGTTCGAATCGGTCGCGCTGCGGCTGGCGCCGACCGTCGAGCCGCTGCAGCTCCAGCGCATCTTCGGCCGCCTGACGGCGCGGCGCGACGACGACGCGCTGACGCTCGCGGCGAGCGACTTCGGCTTCACCGACGCCGCGGGTCGCGAGTGGCCCGCGGGCCGTCTGCACCTGGCGCTGCGCCAGCGCCGCGGCGACGCGCCGACCGGCGGGGAGTTCCGCGCCGACCGTCTCGACCTCGCGCTGATGGCGGCGGTGGCGGCGCACCTGCCGCTGGGCGACGCCGTCGGCGCGCTGCTCGCCGAACTGCAACCGGGCGGGCGCGTCGAGCAGCTCGACGCGCGCTGGGACGGCCCGCTCGACGCGCCGCGGCAGTACCGCGTGAGGGCCGAGCTGCACGACCTGTCGCTCGCCGCGCGGCCGGCGCCCGACATCGACGGTCGGCCCACGCCCGGGCGACCGGGCTGGCGCGGCGCGCGCATCGAGCTCGACGCGAACGAACAGGGCGGCCAGGCCCAGATCGCGTTCGACCGCGGCGCGCTGCTGCTGCCGGGCGTGTTCGCCGACCCCGAGCTGCCGCTGCGCCGGCTCGCGGCGCGGCTCGACTGGCAGATCGAGCCGCGCCGCGACGCCGCGCCGCAGCTGACGCTGCGCGTGCGCGACGCGCGCTTCGCCAACGCCGACGCACGCGGCGGTTTCGATGCGGTCTGGCGCAGCGGCGACGGCGAAGGCTTCGGTCGCGGCGCGCGCTTCCCGGGCCGGCTCGAGCTGGCCGGGCGCATCGACGAGGGCCGCGCCGACGCGGTGGCGCGCTACCTGCCGCTGGGCCTGCCGGCGGTGGCGCGCGACTACGTCTCGGGCGCGGTGCGTGGCGGCACGATCGGTGCCGCGCGCTTCGAGGTGCGCGGCGACCTGTGGGACTTCCCGTTCCACAACGGCAGCGACGGCGAGTTCCGCATCGCCGGCCGCGCGCAGGGGCTGACGCTGGCGTACGTGCCCGACGTGCCCGGGTTTGCTTCCGAGTGGCCGGCGTTCACCGAGGTGTCGGGCGAGATCGAGTTCCGCCGCGCGTCGATGGCGGTGCGCAACGCCGGCGCGCGGGTGTTCGGTCTGGCGATGAGCGGCGTGCACGCCTCGATCGCCGACCTCACCCACCACCCGGTGCTGCTGGTCGAGGGCACCGCGCGCGGGCCGGCGTCGGGCCTGCTGCGCTACCTCGACGCGTCGCCGGTGGGTGGCTGGATCGACGACACGCTCGCCGGTGCCAGCGTCGCCGGTGACGGCGAGCTGCAGCTGGCGATCCGCCTGCCGCTCGACGACCTGCACGCCAGCGGCGTGCGCGGCTCGCTGCGCCTGGAAGGCAACGACCTGCGGCTGGCGCCGTCGCTGCCGCTGCTGGCCGCGGCACGCGGGCACATCGACTTCACGCACGAAGGTTTCCGGCTGCGCGACGCGAGTGCGCGCGTGTTCGGCGGCGAGGCCACGTTCGACGGCGGCCGCGGCGCCGACGGCCTGCTGCAGCTGCTGGTGCAGGGGCGCGCGCGCGCCGACGCGATGCGCCAGTCGCGCGAGCTGCCGGCGCTGGCGCAGCTCGCGACGCGCCTGGACGGCGAGGCGGCGTACCGGCTGCAGCTCGACTGGCGGCGCGACGACGCCGAGCCGGCGCTCGTGCTGTCGAGCGATCTGGTCGGCCTGGCGCTGCGGCTGCCGGCGCCGCTGGACAAGGCGGCCGCGGCGTCGCTGCCGTTGCGCTACAGCGTCGCACCGCAGCAGCTTGCAGGGCGCGACGAGTTGCGCGTCGACCTCGGCACGGTGCTGCAGGCGCGTTTCGAGCGCGAGTTCGATGCCGGGGGGCGGGTCACCGTGCGCCGCGGCGGCATCGGCGTCGGCGCGCCGGCACCGTGGCCGGCGTCGGGCGTCGCCGCGGTGGCGACGCTTGCGCAACTCGACGTGCCGGCGTGGCAGGCGGTGCTCGCCGCGGTCGGCGGCGCGCAAGGCGGGGGTGGCTATGCGCCGCGGCAGGTGGCGCTGCGCGCCGACGAACTGCGCGCCGACGGCCGCCGCCTGAGCGGCGTCGTCGCCGGGCTGTCGCAGGCCCCGGGCGGCACCTGGCGTGCCAGCGTCGAGGCCGACCAGCTGGCCGGCTACCTGGAGTGGCAGCCGCCTTCGCCGGCCGCGCCCGGCGGCCTGCGCGCGCGGCTGTCGCGCCTGGCGCTGCCGCGCAGCGACGAGGCACAGGTCGAGACGCTGCTCGACCGCGCGCCGCAGCGCGTGCCGGCGCTCGACGTCGTCGTCGACCGCTTCGAGTTGCGCGGCCGGCAGCTCGGCCGCCTCGAGGTGGAGGCCGTGACCGGCGGGTTGCCGGGCGGCGCCCACGAGTGGGGGCTGTCGACGTTGCGGCTGGCAAAGGCCGACGCCGCGTTCAGCGCCGCCGGCCACTGGCGCCCCGCCGGTCCACGCGAACCGGCGCGCATGGTCGCCGACTTCGGCCTCGACCTGGCCGACGCCGGTGCGCTGCTCGCGCGGCTGGGCCTGCCCGACGCGCTGCAAGGCGGCGCCGGCAGGCTCGAGGGTCAGGTCTCGTGGCAGGGCTCGCCGCTGGCGCCGCACCCGCCGTCGATGGACGGGCGCATGCAGCTGGCCCTCGAGAAGGGGCGCTTCCTGAAGGCCGAGCCGGGCGCCGCGCGGCTGCTGTCGGTGCTCAGCCTGCAGGCGCTGCCGCGCCGGCTGGTGCTCGACTTCCGCGACCTGTTCCAGGAAGGCTTCGCGTTCGACGACGTCGCCGGCGACGTCACCGTGCGCGCCGGGGTCGCGCGCACCGAGAACCTGCGCATGCGCGGTCTGCAGGCCGCGGTGCTGATGCAAGGCGAGGCCGACCTCGCGCGCGAGACGCAGGACCTGCGCGTGATCGTCGTGCCCGAGATCAACGCCGGCACCGCGTCGCTCGTGTACTCGCTGATCAATCCGGCCGTCGGGCTGGGCAGCTTCGTCGCGCAGCTGTTCCTGCGCCAGCCGCTGATGGCCGCGGGCACGCGAGAATTCCACGTGCACGGCAGCTGGGCCGACCCGAAGGTCGACCGCGTCGAGCGCACCGCCGAGGCGCCGCCGCGCGTCGACGAACCCGCCGCCGCGACCACCCCCGCGCAATGACACCGAGGACCGCCCGATGAAGATCGCCGCCCTGCAGATGGTCTCGACGCCCGGCGTCGAGCGCAACCTCGCCGATGCCGCCGCGCTGATCGCCGATGCCGCCGCGCAGGGCGCCGCACTGGTCGCGCTGCCCGAGTACTTCTGCCTGATGGGCGCCGAGGAGGACAAGCTGCGCCACGCCGAGGACGACGCCGGCGAACGGCCGCTCGACACCGGCGGCGCCGGCCCGATCCAGGCTTTCCTCGCCGCGCAGGCCAAGGCGCACGCGCTGTGGGTGATCGGCGGCACGCTGCCGATGCGCAGCCCCGGCAGCGCGCGCGTGCGCAACGCCTGCTGCGTCTACGGCCCCGACGGCACGCGCGCCGCGCGCTACGACAAGCTGCACCTGTTCGCGTTCGACAACGGCCGCGAGAGCTACGACGAAGCGCGTGTGCTCGAACCCGGCGCCGAGCCGGTGACGCTGCGCGCTGCCGGGCTGCGCGTCGGGCTGAGCGTGTGTTACGACCTGCGTTTCCCCGAGCTGTACCGCGCGATGACCTACGGCGACGCGCAGCCGCTGGACCTGATCAGCGTGCCGGCCGCGTTCACCTACACCACCGGCCGCGCGCACTGGGAGTTGCTGCTGCGCGCGCGTGCGGTGGAGAACCAGTGCCACGTAATCGCGGCCGCGCAGGGCGGGGTGCACGAGAACGGCCGCCGCACCTGGGGCCACAGCATGGTCGTCGACCCCTGGGGCGAGGTGCTGGCGGTGCGCGACGAGGGCCCCGGCGTGGTGATCGCCGACGTCGACGCGGCGCGCCAGCGCGAAGTGCGGCTGCAGCTGCCCGCGCTGGCCCACCGGCGGTTGTAGCGCGGCGCCCGCTGCGGGCTCGCACCGTGGCGGTCGGCCGTCGGCGCCGGTTCCGCTGCGCCGGCCGGTGCACTCGGGCAGGTCCGCGAGGTCGGGCGTCGAGGCCCTGCCGCCGGCGGTGGACGAGGGACATCGACCGATTGCGACGACGCGTCGCGGGCGGTCCCTAGAATGCCCGGCTCCGCCCCGCCCGAGGCCCTGCCGAGCCATGTCCGCACCCGTCGGTCCCGACACGTCCGCCGTCGCCCCCGAAGCGACCGTGCCCGACGCGGCGCCCGCGACCGAGCGTGGCCGGATCCGCATCCGCGGCGCGCGCCAGCACAACCTGAAGGGCCTCGACCTCGACATCCGCACCGGCGAGATGACGGTGGTCACCGGCCCCAGCGGCTCGGGCAAGTCGAGCCTGGTGTTCGACACGCTGTACGCCGAGGGCCAGCGCCGCTACGTCGAGACCTTCAGCGCCTACGCGCGCCAGTTCCTCGACCGCATGGACCGCCCGGCGGTCGACCGCGTCGACGGCGTGCCGCCGGCGATCGCCATCGACCAGACCAACCCGGTGCGCACCAGCCGCAGCACGGTCGGCACGATGACCGAGCTGAACGACCATCTGAAGCTGCTGTTCGCGCGCGCCGGCCAGCTGTTCGACCGCGTCACCGCGCTGCCGGTGCGTCACGACACGCCGGCGACGATCCAGGCCGACCTGCGCGCGCGCGCCGCCTCCGCCGGCGACCCGCGGCTGACGGTGACGTTCCCGGTCGAGCTGCCGGCGAACACCACGGCCGCGGAAGTCGAGCAGTGGCTGGCGGCGAGCGGCTTCGCGCGCGTGCACGGCGAGCGCCTGGTTGACGGCCGCAAGGTGCTCGACGTCGTCGCCGATCGGTTCCGGGCGTCGAACGCCGAGTCGGTGCGCCTCAACGAGGCGATCGAGACCGCGCTCAAGCGCGGCGGGGGCCGCGTCGACGTGCAGGTGCAGCACGAGGACGGCCGCACCGACCTGTGGCGCTGGTCGACCGGCCTGCACTGCCCCGAGTCGGACCTGCGCTACGCCGACCCGCAGCCGTCGCTGTTCAGCTTCAACTCGGCCTACGGCGCGTGCGAGACCTGCCGCGGCTTCGGCCGCGTGATCGGCGTCGACCTCGGCCTCGTGATCCCCGACGGGCGCAAGACGCTGCGCAACGGCGCGATCAAGCCGCTGCAGACCCCGGCGTGGGCCGAGTGCCAGGACGACCTGCTGAAGTACGCGGGCGAGGCCGGCATCCCGCGCGACACGGCGTGGAACCAGCTCACGCCGGCGCAGCGCGACTGGGTCGTCCACGGTTCGCCGCACTGGGCCGGCGACTGGAACAAGCAGTGGTACGGGGTGCTGCGCTTCTTCGACTACCTCGAGAGCAAGGCGTACAAGATGCACATCCGCGTGCTCTTGTCGAAGTACCGCAGCTACACGCCGTGCACCGCGTGTGGCGGCGCGCGGCTGAAGCGCGAGGCGCTGCTGTGGCGCATCGGCTCGAAGTCGGACGCCGACGCGGCGCTGGCCGGCGACGCGCCGGGGCACCCGCGGTATCGGCGCTTCCTGCCGGTCGGCGTCGACTGGACGCAGGCGCAGCTCGAGGCGCTGCCGGGCCTCGCGCTGCACGACCTGATGCTGCTGCCGATCGAACGCCTGAGGCGCTTCTTCGACGACCTGCACCTCGACGACACCGTGCTCGACGAGGCGCTCAAGCTGCTGCAGGGCGAGGTGCGCACGCGGCTGAAGTACCTGTGCGACGTCGGCCTGGGCTACCTGACGCTCGACCGCCAGAGCCGCACGCTGTCGGGCGGCGAGGTCCAGCGCATCAACCTGACCACCGCGCTGGGCACCTCGCTGGTCAACACGATGTTCGTGCTCGACGAACCCAGCATCGGCCTGCACCCGCGCGACATGAACCGCATCGTCGAGGCGATGCACCGCCTGCGCGACGCCGGCAACACGCTCGTCGTCGTCGAGCACGACCCGGCGGTGATGCTCGCCGCCGACCGCCTGATCGACATGGGCCCCGGCCCCGGCGAGCGCGGCGGGCGCATCGTCTTCGACGGCACGCCCGACGAGGCGCGTCACGCGGCCACGCTGACCGGTGCGTACCTCGGCGGGCGCAAGCAGGTGGGGCTGGGCCTCGTCCGCACGGTCGACGCGGCGACGCCGAAGCTGATCGTCGAGGGCGCGCGCGAGCACAACCTGAAGGGCGTCGACGTCGAGTTGCCGCTGCAGCGGCTGGCCGTCGTCACCGGCGTGTCGGGCTCGGGCAAGAGCACGCTGGTCCAGGACGTGCTGTACCCGGCGCTGGCGCGCCACTTCGGCCGGGCCACCGAAGCCCCCGGCGCGCACGACCGCCTGCTCGGCGCCGACTGGCTCGCCGACGCGGTGTTCGTCGACCAGAGCCCGATCGGCAAGACCGCGCGTTCCAACCCGGCGAGCTACGTCGGCGCGTTCGACGCGATCCGCCAGTTGTTCTCCGACGCGCCGCTGGCGCGCGAGCGCGGCTACGGCGCCGGCATGTTCAGCTTCAACGCCGGCGACGGGCGCTGCCCGACCTGCGGCGGCTCGGGCTTCGAGCACGTCGAGATGCAGTTCCTGTCCGACGTCTACCTGCGCTGCCCCGACTGCGACGGCAAGCGCTTCCGCGCCGAAATCCTCGAGGTCAAGCTGGTGCGCGGACCGCTGCAGCTGTCGGTGGCCGACGTGCTCGAGCTGACGGTGGCCGAGGCGGCGCACTGGTTCCAGGCCGATCGCGACGTCGTCACGCGGCTCCAGCCCATCGTCGACGTCGGCCTCGACTACGTGCGCCTAGGCCAGCCGGTGCCGACGCTGTCGGGCGGCGAGGCGCAGCGCCTGAAGCTCGCCGGCTTCCTCGCCGACGCCGCAGCACGGCCGGCTTCGCAGCCGCTGGCGAAGAAGGGCACGCTGTTCCTGTTCGACGAACCGACCACCGGCCTGCACTTCGACGACATCGCCAAGCTGATGCGCGCGCTGCGCAAGCTGCTCGACGCCGGGCACTCGCTGCTGGTCATCGAGCACAACCTCGACGTGATCCGCAGCGCCGACTGGATCGTCGACCTCGGCCCCGAGGGCGGCGACGGCGGCGGCGAGGTGGTGGCCACCGGCACGCCCGACGACCTGAAGGCGCACCCGACGTCGCACACCGGCGCGGCGCTGCGCGAGTACGAACGCGCCCTCGGGCTCGGCGGGCACCGGGTGGAGGAGGGTCGCGCGCTGCAGGCCGTCGTGAAGGCGCGGCGCGACGCCGCGCGCGTCGCCGCCGACGAGGCGATCCGCATCGTCAACGCGCGCGAGCACAACCTGAAGGGCCTGAGCGTCGACATCCCGCGCGGCAAGTTCAACGTCGTCACCGGCGTGTCGGGCTCGGGCAAGAGCACACTGGCATTCGACATCCTGTTCAACGAAGGGCAGCGGCGCTACCTCGAGTCGCTCAACGCCTACGCGCGCAGCATCGTGCAGCCGGCGGGCCGGCCCGAGGTCGACGCGGTCTACGGCATCCCGCCGACGGTGGCGATCGAGCAGCGCCTGAGCCGCGGCGGGCGCAAGAGCACGGTGGCGACGACCACCGAGGTGTGGCACTTCCTGCGCCTGCTGTGGGTCAAGCTCGGCCTGCAGCACTGCGTGCACGACGGCGCCGAGGTGCGCCCGCAGAGCGTCGAGAGCATCGCCGCGCAGTTGCTGCGCGACCACCGCGGGCAGCACGTCGGCCTGCTCGCGCCGCTGGTCGTCCACCGCAAGGGCGTCTACACCGACCTCGCGAAGTGGGCCAAGGCGCGCGGCCACACGCACCTCAGGGTGGACGGCGAGTTCCTGAAGGTCGACCCGTGGCCGCGCATCGACCGCTTCAGGGAGCACACGATCGAACTGCCGGTGGCCGACTTCGTCGTCGACCTGGCGCGCGAGGCCGAGCTGCGCGACGCGCTGGCGAAGGCGCTCGACCTCGGCCGCGGCGTGCTGCACCTGCTGCACCCGCTCGACGGGCTCGCGGCGGCGATGGACGACGGCCAGTCGACGGCCGGCATCGGTGCGCTGAAGGTGTTCTCGACCAAGCGCGCCTGTCCGGTGTGCGGTACCAGCTACCCCGAGCCCGACCCGCGCCTGTTCAGCTACAACAGCAAGCACGGCTGGTGCACGACCTGCGTCGGCACCGGCCTGGCGCTGACGCGCGAGCAGCGCCGCGCCTTCGACGACTCGAGGCGTGACGACGACGACAAGGGCCGCGAGCAGGCGTTCCCGAGCGAGGAGCCCGAGGTCGAGGGCGTCGTCGATGCGCCGTGCCTCGACTGCGGCGGTGCGCGGCTGAACCCGACGGCGCGGGCGGTGACGTTCGACGGCCGTGCGATCAGCGAGGTGGCGGCGTGGTCGGTGTCGGATGCGCGGCGCTGGGTCGACGGCCTCGCGCTCGCAGGACGCGATGCGCAGATCGCGCGCGACGTCGTCGCCGAGATCGCGAGCCGGCTGCGCTTCCTCGAGGAGGTCGGGCTGGGCTACCTGACGCTCGACCGCGCGGCGCCGACGCTGTCGGGCGGCGAGGCGCAACGCATCCGGCTGGCGGCGCAGCTCGGCAGCCACCTGCAGGGCGTGTGCTACGTGCTCGACGAGCCGACGATCGGGCTGCACGCGCGCGACAACGCGCTGCTGCTCGACGCGCTGCAGCGCCTGGGCGCGATGGGCAACACGCTGGTCGTCGTCGAGCACGACGAGGACACGATCCGCCGCGCCGAGCACCTGATCGACGTCGGCCCCGGCGCCGGCAAGCGCGGCGGGCGCGTCGTCGCGCAGGGCTCACCGAACGACCTCGTCGGCGCCCCCGAATCGGTCACCGGGCGTTTCCTCGAGCGGCCGATGCGCCACCCGCTGCAGCCGCGCCGGCCGGCGGCCGAAGGCACACCCCGCCTCGTGGTGCGCGGCGCGTCGCTGCACAACCTGCAGCGCCTCGACGCCGGCGTGCCGCTGCAGCGGCTGGTGGCGGTGACGGGGGTCAGCGGCTCGGGCAAGAGCACGCTGGCGCGCGACGTGCTGCTGGCCAACCTGCAGTTCCGCAACCAGCGCGGCGGCAAGCCCTCATGGTCAGGCTGCGAGCGCATCGACGGCTTCGAGGCCATCGACCGCGTGCTCGAGGTCGACCAGACGCCGATCGGCAAGACGCCGCGCTCGTGCCCGGCGACCTACATCGGCTTCTGGGACACGATCCGCAGGCTGTTCGCCGAGACGCTCGAGGCCAAGGCGCGCGGGTACGGCCCCGGGCGCTTCAGCTTCAACACCGGTGGATCGGGCGGTGGCCGCTGCCCCGCCTGCGAAGGGCAGGGCGTGCGCACCGTCGCGATGAGCTTCCTGCCCGACGTGAAGGTGCCGTGCGAGGTCTGCCACGGCCAGCGCTTCAACGCCGAGACGCTGGCGGTGAGCTGGCGCGGCCGCAGCATCGGCGAGGTGCTGCAGATGGAAGTCGACGAGGCGGTCGAGTTCTTCGCCAGCATGCCGGCCATCGCGTACCCGCTGCGGCTGCTGCACGACGTCGGCCTCGGGTACCTGACGCTGGGCCAGCCGAGCCCGACGCTGTCGGGCGGCGAGGCGCAGCGCATCAAGCTCGTCACCGAACTCAGCAAGGTGCGCGACGACGTCACGCGCCGGGGACAGAAGCCGCGGCACACGCTGTACGTGCTCGACGAGCCGACCGTGGGGCTGCACATGGCCGACGTCGAGCGGCTGATCCGCGTGCTGCACCGGCTGGTCGACGGCGGCCACAGCGTGGTCGTCATCGAGCACGACCTCGACGTGATCGCCGAGGCCGACTGGGTGATCGACCTCGGCCCCGAGGGCGGCAGCGGCGGCGGGCGTGTCGCCGCCGCGGGCACGCCCGAGCAGGTGGTGGCCGCCGGCACGCACACCGGGCGGGCGTTGGCGGGGGTGCTGGCGCGGCGCTGAACGCGTCGCCGCCGTTCACCCGGCCGCCGACTCGAGTTCCTGGGCCAGCAGCCGCGCCGCTGCCGAGGTGTGCGCCCGCGCACGCGTCAGCACGACGAACTGCCTTTCGGCCCACGGTTCGGCCAGCGGCACCAGCGCCAGCCGCCCGGGGGCGGCGTGCGGCACGGCCACCTCGCGCGGCAGCACCGCCAGCCCGAGCCCGGCGGCGACGATGCGGCAGGCCGCGTCCATGCTGGACACCTGGATGCGGTGCGTCAGTTCGGCCCCCGCGCGCGCGGCTTCGCGGCGCAGCAGCCGGTCCATCAACCCGCCGGGGGCGACGCCGACCGACGGCTGCGCGAGGATGTCGGGCAGCCGCAGCGACGGACGCCGCGCCAGCGGGTGTCCGGGCGCCATCACCACACAAAGGCGGTCGCGCCGGTAGGGGCGCGCGACCAGGTCGGCCACGTCGACCTGATCCCACAGCACGCCCAGGTCGGCTGCCCCGTCGAGCAGGGCGCGCACGATGTCGGCGCTGACGCGCTCGTCGAGGCTCACTCGCAGCCGCGGGTGTCGGGCGAGGAAGCGGCCGATGTCGTCGGGCAGCTTCTCGGCGAGCACCGACGGGCTGGCCATCACGCGCACGCTGCCCTGCACGCCGTCGGCGAACTCACCCAGTTCGGCGCGGGCGCGCTGCATCGCGGCCAGCACCTCGCGTGCGCGCGCCAGCAGCGCCTCGCCGGCCGGCGTCGGCGCGACGCCGCGCGCGTGGCGCACCAGCAGCGCGGTGCCCAACTCGGCCTCCAGCGCGCCCAGCCGCTTGCTCAACGCCGAGGCCACCATCGCCTCGCGCACGGCGGCGCGCGCGACGCTGCCTTCCTCGCACACGGCGATGAACAGGTGCAGCGACACCGGGTCGAGCGGGCGCGAAGCGTGAAACGGGTGGCTCATTGCGTTCCGTATTGGAACGGCTGGGGTGAACATTCGCCATTCGCATCTTCCATGGGGAACGCCTACATTGCGTTCGATGGCGATCAACCCCACGACCTGCACCTCGGTGTCGGTGCGCGAAGTCGGCTTGCGCGACGGGCTGCAGAGCCTCGCGCGCACGCTGCCCACGGCACAGAAGATCGAATGGCTGCGCGCGCTGCACGCCGCCGGCGTGCGCGAGGCCGAGGTCGGCTCGTTCGTGCCGGCGCGGCTGCTGCCGCAACTGGCCGACACCGCCGAGGTGGTGGCCTTCGCGCGTACGCTGCCGGGGCTCGTGACCTCGGCGCTGGTGCCGAACCTGAAGGGCGCGCGGGCAGCGCTGGACAGCGGCGCCGACGCGATGCTGCTGCCGCTGTCGGCCAGCCACGCGCACAGCCTGGCCAACCTGCGCAAGACGCCGGACGAGGTGGTGGCCGAGATCGGCCGCATCCGCGCCCTGCGCGACGCCGCCGGCGCACGCTGCCTGCTCGAGGTCGGCATCAGCACCGCCTTCGGCTGCACGATCCAGGGCCGGGTCGACGAGGCCGAGGTGCTGCGCCTGGTGCAGGCGGTGCTGGACGCCGGCGCCGAGCGCGTCGGCCTGGCCGACACCGTCGGCTACGCCGACCCGCTGCAGGTCGCGCGCCTGTTCGAGAAGGCCTTCGTGGTGGCCGGCGATCGGTTGGCCTGCGGCCACTTCCACGACACGCGCGGGCTCGGCCTGGCCAACGTCTACGCCGCCTGGCAGGCGGGGGTGCGCCGCTTCGATGCCTGCCTCGGCGGCATCGGCGGCTGCCCGCACGCGCCGGGCGCCAGCGGCAACGTCGCCACCGAGGACCTGGCCTACCTGTTCGCCAGCATGGGCGTGCCGACCGGTCTGGACTTCGACGCGCTGATCGCGCTGCGCGCCCGGCTCGCGGGCTGGCTGGAAGGCGAGCCGCTGCACGGCCACGTCTGGCGCGCCGGACTGCCGAAGACGCTGCGCCCGCCGGCTCGGGCATGACTGCTGCGCCGTCACCGGACTGCGCACCCCAGCCGCTGGCCGGGCTGCGTGTCGTCGAGTTCACCCACATGGTGATGGGCCCGACCTGCGGCATGGTGTTGGCCGACCTCGGCGCCGAGGTGATCAAGGTCGAGCCGGTCGACGGCGAGGGCACGCGCCGACTGCTCGGCGCCGGCGCCGGCTTCTTCCCGATGTTCAACCGCAACAAGAAGAGCATCGGCGTCGACCTGCGCAAGACCGAGGGCGCCGAGGTCGCGCGGCGGCTGGCCGCCAGCGCCGACGTGGTGGCCGAGAACTTCAAGCCCGGCGCGCTGGTGAAGTACGGCCTCGACTACGCGAGCCTGTCGGCCGTCAACGACCGGCTGATCTACGTCAGCCACAAGGGCTTCCTGCCCGGCCCGTACGAGCACCGCACGGCGCTCGACGAGGTGGTGCAGATGATGGGCGGGCTGGCCTACATGACCGGTCGTCCGGGCGACCCGCTGCGCGCCGGCACCAGCGTCAACGACATCATGGGCGGCCTGTTCGGCGCCATCGGCGCGCTCGGGGCGCTGATCCAGCGCGGCGTCACCGGCCGCGGCATGGAGGTGCAGAGCGCGCTGTACGAGAACAACGTGTTCCTGATGGGGCAGCACATGCTCCAGTACGCGATGACCGGCCAGCACCCCAGGCCGATGCCGGCGCGCGACAACCCGTGGGCCGTCTACGACGTCTTCACCGTCCAGGACGGCGAGCAGATCTTCCTGGCCGCCGTCAGCGACGCGCAGTGGGAGACCTTCTGCGACGCGCTGGGCTTCCCGGACCTCAAGGCCGACCCGGCGCTCAGGACCAACAACGACCGCGTGCGCGCCCGCCCGCAGCTGCTGGCGACGCTGCGCGAGCGCCTGGCGTCGCGCACGGCCGCCGAGCTGGCGGCGATCTTCGAGCGCGCCGGGCTGCCGTTCGCGCCCATCCGCCGCCCCGAGGACCTGCTGGACGACCCGCACCTGCGGGCCACCGGTGGCCTGGCCGACGTCGAGCTGCCCGACGGGCCCGACGCCGGCCGCAAGGTCAAGACCACGCTGTTCCCGATCACGCTGGCCGGCCAGCGGCTGCCGGTGCGGCTGCAGCCGCCGCGCTTCGGCGCCCACACGCGCGAGCTGCTCGCCGGGCTCGGCTACGACGCGGCGCAGATCGACGATTTCAAGACGCGGGCCGTGGTGGCCTGAAATCCCGAGGAGACGACGACGATGAACCCGATCCGACGTGCCCTGATCGCCGCGGCCGGCCTGGCCCTGGCCGTGCCGGCGTTCGCGCAGGACAAGACCATCCGCTTCATCCTGCCCAACGCGACCGGCTCGGGCGTGGACGCGATCACGCGCGCGGCGCAGCCGGCGCTGGCCAAGGCGCTCGGCCACCCGATCGTGGTCGACAACCAGCCCGGGGCCGGCGGCATCGTGGGCCTGCAGGCGCTGGCGCGCTCGCCGGCCGACGGCTTCGCGCTCAGTGTGGTGTCGAACAACGTCGTCATCTTCCCGAGCGTGCTCAAGAGCCTGCCGTTCGCGATGCCCGACGACTTCACGCCGATCGCGGTGGTCGGCTACACGCCCATCGTGCTGGTGGTCAACGCCAAGGTGCCGGCGAACAACGCCAAGGAGCTGGCGGCGCTGCTCAAGCAGTCCAACGGCGAGCTGAACTACGCCTCGGGCGGCAACGGCACCATCCTGCACCTGGCCACGGAGATGTTCCTCGACGCCAGCGGCACCAAGGCGCGCCACATCCCGTACAAGGGCGTGGGCCCGATGCTGACCGACCTGATCGGCGGCCAGGTGCAGTTCGCCACCGCGGCGCTGCCCAGCGTCCAGCAGCACCTGAAGTCCGGCGCGCTCAAGGCCATCGGCGTGGCCACCGCCCAGCGCGTGGCGGCCGCGCCGGAGATCCCGACCTTCGTCGAGCAGGGCGTGGACTACCAGGTCGAGGCCTGGTTCGCCGTCGTCGGGCCCAAGGGGCTGCCGGCGGCCGAGGTGCAGCGCGTGCACGCGGCCGTGGTCAGCGCCTTCGCCGACCCGGCCGTCAAGGAGACCATGGCCAAGCAGGGCAACGTGATCAACGTGCAGCCGGCCGACCAGGCCATGCCCTTCTTCCGCAGCGAGATGGCCAAGTACGCCGCGCTCGTCAAGAAGGCCGGCGTCGAGGCCCAGTGACCGCCGCGGGCCCGGCGGCGCCGAGGGTGGCGGCGTCGGCGGCGTCGCCCCCGGACCCCGTCGCGGCGGTGCCGGGCGGGCGGCCCGGTGCTGCGCGCATCCTGTACCTGACGGCCGACCCGGCGCTCGTGCGCGCGCAGCTGGCCGGCCGGCGCCTGACGCGGGCCGCGGCCGGGCGGCTGCGCGACGACGTCTCGACCGACGAGATCTCGCCGCTGGCGGCGATGGTGCACTTCGACGCCACGCTGGGCCGCCACGCGCACACCGGCTTCACCGCCGGCGGCGAGCGCCCGATCGGCGTCGACGCACTGCGCGTGGCCGGCGTCGAGGTGCTGGTCGGCGGCCGACGCTACGGCAAGGGCAGCTCGCGCGAGCACAGCCCGCTGGCGGAGCTCAGCGCCGGGGTGCGGCTGGTGTTCGCCGAGAGCTTCGAGCGCATCTACCGCCAGAACGCCGACAACCTGGGGCTGTGGACGAGCACCGACTTCGGGCTGCTCGACCGTCTCGAACGCGGCGAGCCGGTCACGCCGCAGGACCTGCTGGCCGGCCGCGATGCCCAGGCCGCGGCCATCCTGTGCGCCGGCGGGCTGCTCGCGTACGCGCCGCCGGCGGCCGGGCCCGGGCCGGACGACGGCCGGCCGCTCACGCTATTCGAGAAGATCGTGCGCCGGCACCGCAGCGCGGAGGGCTTCGTGCGCGCCGACCGGCGCTTCATCCACGAGTACTACACCGGCATGTGCGCGCACCTGCTGGCGCAGCGCTTCGGCGACGCGCCCGTGCTGCACGACCCGGCGAGCATCGTCTGCTTCGAGGACCACCTGTCGTACGTGCACCGCAGCCCGCTGCACCAGGGGCAGGACCTGGCGGGCGGCGTTCACCGCCTGTCGCGCGCGCACCGCGACTTCGTCGCCCGCCACGGCCTGACCGACCACGGCGTGCTGCCGGGTGGCGAAGGCTCGCAGGGCATCTCGCACGCGCTGATGGCCGAGCGCTACGCGGCCCCGGGCGAGCTGATCGTCGGCACCGACTCGCACACGCCGCACAGCGGCGCGCTCGGCTGCGTGGCCTTCGGCGTCGGCAGCACCGAGATGGCCTTCGCCTTCGTCACCGGTCAGGTGCGGCTGGGCCGGCCGGAGGTGCTGCGCGTCGAGGTCGACGGCACGCTGCCGCCGGGCACCGGCGCCAAGGACCTGGTGCTGCACCTGCTGGCGCTGCCGGCGATCCGCGACGGCGCGGGCGTGGGCCGGGTGTTCGAGTTCGGCGGGTCGGCGGTGCGTGCGCTGTCCACCGACGAGCGCGCGACGCTGACCAACATGACGGCCGAGCTCGGCGGCTTGACCGGCATCGTCGAGCCGGACGCCGAGACGCTGCGCTTCGTGCGCGAGCGCCGCGGCGTCGAGGTCGCGCTCGCGCCGTGGATGCGCAGCGACCTCGGCGCGCGCTACGCCGACGTCGTCCGCGTCGACGCGTCGACGCTGTCGCCGTGGGTGGCGCGCCCGGGCGACCCCGGCCGCGGCGTCGCGCTTTCCGCCCTGCCCGATGCCGAACGCCCGCGCGTGGACATCGCCTACGGGGGCTCGTGCACCGCCGGCAAGCGGGAGGACTTCGCGCAGTACCACGCGGTGCTGGCGTGGGCGCTGGCGCACGGCCGGCGCGTCGCGTCGCACGTGCGGCTGTACCTGCAGTTCGGCACCACCGACGTGCGCGACTGGTGCGCGGCGCACGGCTGGCTCGAGACCTTCCGCGCCGTCGGCGCCGAGCTGCTGCAGCCGGCCTGCGGCGCCTGCGCCAACTGCGGCCCGGGCGCGTCGACCGCGCCGGAGCAGGTCACCGTCAGCGCCGTCAACCGCAACTTCCCCGGCCGTTCGGGGCCGGGGCAGGTCTGGCTCGCGAGTCCGGCGACGGTGGCCGCGAGCGCGGTCGCGGGGCGGCTGGCGTCGTTCCGGGAACTGGTGGCCGGGCCGGCTTGAGCCGAACCCTGGGGGCGTGCCGCCCTCGGCCCCGACCGCTGGCGCACGGCGCGCGGACCGCGGCCGCACGGGCTGTCATCGAACCCTCACGATTGCGTCACACGAGGCCACCAGACTGCCGGCCGTCGGGAGCCGTCGCGGCGTCCGGCCGGCGCCGGCATCCGATGCCGACGCAAGCCCGCAGTCCCCAGGAGAGCTTCGTGAAAGACGCAATGAAAGACGATTCGCTGGCGCAGATGCTGGCCGAAACCGGCGACGAGCCGATGTCCAACCTCTCGGCCAACCCGACCTTCGAGTCGGTGCTCGAGCGCCGTCTGTCGCGCCGTGGCGTGCTGCGCGGGTCGCTGTCCGGTGCCGTGGCCGGCCTTTTCGCCGCGTCGCCGGTGGCCGCGCTGGCGCGCAACGACTTCCTGCCGCCGGCTGCTGCGGGCAGCTCGGCGCGCGCGCTGAACCCGGTGCTGGGTTTCGACGCCATCCCGGCGACGCGTTCCGACACCGCGACGCTGCCGTTCGGCTACAAGGCGCAGGCGCTGGTGCCCTGGGGCACGCCGATCACCGGCGGCTACCCGGCCTACGACGGCGTCAACGGCAACAGCGGCGCCGAGCAGGAGCAGCAGGTCGGCTCGCACCACGACGGCATCCACTACTTCCCGCTGCCCGACGACCCGAACGGCCACGGCCTGCTGTGCATCAACCACGAGTACGTCGACCAGAACGTGCTGCACGTCGGCGGGCCCATCCTCGTCGGCGGCGTGCGCGACGCCGACCAGGTGCGCAAGGAGATCGCCGCGCACGGCATGTCGGTCGTCGAGGTCCGGCGGGACGGCAACGGCACCTGGGACGTCGTGCGCGGCCAGTACAACCGCCGCATCACCGCCGGCACGCGGGTCGAGATCAGCGGCCCGGTGCGCGGGACCGACTTCGTCAGGACCCGGTACAGCCCGCAGGGCACGCACGCGCGCGGCACGATCAACAACTGCGGCCACGGCACCACGCCCTGGAACACCTACCTCACCTGCGAGGAGAACTGGGCCGGCTACTTCGTCAACCGCGGCGCCGTGCGCCCGCGCGACCAGCAGCGCTACGGTGTGCCCTTCGGCGCCGCCGCGAACAGCCGCTACCGCTGGGACACCGTCGCCGGCGACGAGACCGCGCGCTTCAACGTCACGCCCACTGGCGCCGGCGCGCCGGAGGACTACCGCAACGAGGCCAACGGCCACGGCTGGATCCTCGAGGTCGACCCGTTCGACCCCGCCAGCACGCCCAAGAAGCGCACGGCGATGGGCCGCTTCGCGCACGAGGCCTGCGTCTTCGCGCCGCCGCAGAACGGCCAGCCGCTGGCCTTCTACTCGGGCGACGACGCGCAGAACGAGTACATCTACAAGTTCGTCACCGCCGGGCGCTGGAACGACAGGCGGCGCGACCCCGACATGCTCGACCACGGCACGCTGTATGTGGCGGTGTTCCACGACGACGGCACCGGCGAGTGGCGTGCGCTGAACATTGCCGACCCGGCTTTCCGTGCCGCCGCCGCAACCGCCGGCGTCGAGTTCAAGGACCAGGCCGACGTGCTGATCAACACGCGCCTGGCCGCCGACGTCGTCGGTGCGACCAAGATGGACCGCCCGGAGTGGGGCGCGGTGCACCCACAGACGGGCGAGGTCTACTTCACGCTGACCAACAACAGCAGCCGCACGGTGGCCGACGCCGCCAACCCGCGCACCGCCAACGCCAACGGCCACATCATCCGCTGGCGCGAGCAGGGCAGCCGCCCCTGGGCGACGAAGTTCGAGTGGGACATCTTCGTGCTCGCCGGCCCGGCGAACAACAGCCAGATCCTGCCCGCCCAGGGCGGCGCGGCGCTCGACGAAAGCAACATCTTCGCCAGCCCCGACGGGCTGTGGATCGACGCGAACGGCATCCTGTGGATCCAGACCGACATGAGCGGCTCGCAGCAGGCCAGCGGCCCGTTCGGCGAGAACCAGATGCTGGCCGCCAACCCGGTCACCGGCGAAATCAAGCGCTTCCTGCAGGGCCCGAAGGACCAGGAGACCACCGGCGTGGTCACGACGCCGGACGGCAGGACGATGTTCGTCAACTTCCAGCATCCGGGTGACCGCACGACGATCAGCGGCGGCGTGGCGCGGTTCACCAGCAACTGGCCCGACCACGGCGCGTTCTGCCGTCACCCGGGCGACCCGATCGTCGCGGTCGACCCGAACGGCCCGCGCCCGCGTTCCAGCACGCTGGTCATCACGCGCGAAGACGGTGGCGTGATCGGACTCTGACCGCTGCGCGCCCGCGGCCCGTCACGGGGCCGCGGGCTGCAGCGCGCATCGGCCGCATGGCTCGCCTCTTCCGCCCGTCGTCGGCTAGGGCGCAGCCCGCATGCGCACCTCGCGCGTCACCGATGCGCCCCGGGTGTCGATCAGGTTGCCCAGTGCGCCGCTCGTCGGCAGCCCGCCGAAGCTGCCGTGCACGGTGGCCCCGGTGAGCTCGAACTGGCCCTGGCTGCGCACCGTGAGCGGCCCCATGCGGACCTCGGACACGGTCTGCCGCCACTCGCGTTCCTGGCCGATGCGCGTCCACACCAGGTCAAAGGCCAGCGCCGGCGCGCCCGCGCAGTCGAAAGTGCCGTCCTCGATGTCGACGAGGCAGCGCACCGTCTCGAAGGGCGTGAGCACGTTCAGCTGCGCGCCGTCGCGACCGACGGTGAACGCGGCGTTCGGGATCTCGCCGGCGCCCTGCACCAGCACCACGTGGCGCGGGTCGCCCGGCACCGGGGTGGCCCAGGCGAAGTCGAGCGCCGTGGTGCCGGCGACGGCGTCGCGGCTCACGGACAGGAAGCCGCTGCTGCCGGTGGCCGGGTCGACGAGATTGGCGAAGACCGAGCTGCCGTTGCTGCGGACCACGGTCACGCGGTCGTTGCCCGCCCATGCCGGGGCTTGGAGGGCAAGCAGCAGCGCTACCAGCGGGATGAGAAGGGCGTGGAGGAAGGTCATGGCCAGAGCTCCCGAGCGAGGCTTCACTGCACGTCGGCTCCGGAGCTGCCGCGCACGCACCAGACGGACTGCAGGTTGTCATTCCCCATGGCGCCCACGAGGCCGCCGAAGAAGTCCACTACCCATGACCCGGGGCCGACCTGGGTGGACGCCGTCACCGTCCAGTAGATCGTCCCGACGCCGAGGAACGGGTGGCCCGGCGGCAGCGTCGGTCCGGGCGCCGCGACGCCGGGGTCGACGAGGCTCGCCAGTTCCTGCGCCTGCGGCACGCGCCAGCCCTTGCGCCCGCCGACGACGCGGTTGTTGCAGTGAGATTGCGCCTGCAGCCAACGGCGGCCGTCGCCGTCCGGTGACCGCTCCCACACCAGCCCGGTCTCGCGGTCCAGCACCGCCTCGTTGTTCCAGTTGGCCAGGACCACGAAGCGGTTCGTCGCCAGCTTCTGGTTCCACGACGGCGCGGCGTAGTAGGGTCCGTTGGCCGTGGTCGAGAGCTGGGCCGAGGCCGGCGCCGCGAGCAGCGCACACAGGGCCGCGGCCGGCAGGCCGGGCCAGACTGTCGAGGTCGTCTTCATCGTGTGCTCCGTGGGAGAAGTGGATCGAGCATTGCCGGGTCCCGGTGCGCGCCCGGACCGCCGCGCCGTGTCGCCGCCAGTGCCATCAGGGCAGCACCCAGCAGCCACGGCAGCGGGGGCTCGGGCACCGGCTGCGGCGCCGGCGGGTCGATGACGAAGCCGGGGTCGTCGCCTTCGCGGCCGGCGCGGTACTCGAAGAGCAGGTAGGCCAGCGTGCCGTCGCCGCTCGCCCCCCAGGAGAAGCCGGCGACGCCCAGCAGCGCGCCGGGCAGCACCAGGCCGCTGCTCGTGAGGTCCGACAGCGTCGGGTCGGTGACGCTGAACTCGGCCTGGTAGGCGTGCTGGAAGAGGCCGCCCAGGTCCAGCGGCGCGACGACGGCATCGTCGAAGCCGAGGTCGAAGGCCCAGTCCTGCAGGCCGCTGGCGCCCGACACCTCGATCGGCAGCAGGAAGCGGCCGGCCGGCAGCGGGTCGGTGAGCGTGGCCAGCGGGTCGTGCAGCGCCGCCGGCACGCCGGTGACGGGCGTGCCCGGCGTGATCAGCGCGGCCTGCGCGGCGCCGGCGAGCAGCAGCGCGACGGCGGCCCAGGCGCGCGGGCCCGATCGGCCGTTCCAGCGTGGAGTCGGGTTTGGAGGGCTCATTGGATCGCCGGCAGCAGCAGGGGAATCAGGATCGCGATGATCGCGATCACCACCAGCCCCGCCCCGGTATAGACGGCATCGCCGACGCGGATCACGATGGCCGTCGTGTCGCCCTGCGTCTGCGCCGCGATGCGCACCGGGGCGCCGACCAGCGCCGGGTCGAGTGCGTCGGTGACGCGGCCCTCCAGGAAGAAGCGGTGCTCGTTGCGCACACGCTCGCGCCGCGTGTGCTCGATCGCAAACTGGAAGCCCTGGTCCGGGTGCGCCGGGTCGCCGGCGCTGCCTGCGCCGGTGCCGGTGCGCAGGTTGACGCGCAGGTCGAAGGCCAGGTTCAGCCGGCCGGCGAGGCCGGGCAGGTCGCGGTTCCAGACCATGCCGTGGCCGTACAGCGTGTCGGCGTCGGTGGAAGCGCTGGCGTGCGCCGTTCCGGCACCGGCAACGGCGGTGGCGGCGATCGCGGCGCCGGTGGTGGCGAGCAGTTGGCGTCGGGGGTTCATCGGGCGCTCTCCCAAGGCGGGCCGGCGGCGCCGGCGATGGCCCGCAGCATGCGTGCGGCACGCCCGTGGCACGATCCCGAACCGGAGGGGGAGACCGCTTAAACGTTCTGAAGCGCCCGTGCGCCGGCGTTTAAGCTCCCGCATCGCATGGTCGAGATCGAGTCCGTCCGCTTCGGGCCCGCCGGGCGCTTCGAGCTGCAGCCGCGGCAGCGCCGCGTGCTGGCCGACGGCGCCGCCGTGAAGCTGGGCGTGCGCGCCTTCGACCTGCTCACGCTGCTGGTGGCCGAACGCGAGCGCACGCTGGGCCGCGACGAACTGCTGCAACGCGTCTGGCCCGGCGTGGTGGTCGAGCCGAACAACCTGGACGTGCAGGTCTGGGCGCTGCGCCGAGCGCTCGGCACCGAGGCGATCGCGACGATTCCCGGCCGCGGCTACCGCTTCGCGCTGCCGGTGCAGGCGCCGCCTCTGCCCGCCGCGGCGGCGCGGCCGGCGCTGCCACCTACCGCGGCCCCGCTGGCGCGGCTGATCGGCCGCGACGCCGACCTGGCCGAGCTGGCGGCGCTGCTCGCGGACCGGCGCTTCGTCACCGTCACCGGCGCCGGCGGCGTCGGCAAGACGCTGCTCGTGCGCCACCTGCTGCACCGGCTGGCCCACGAGGAAGGGCGCGACACCTGCTGGGTCGGGCTGGCCGAGCTGCGCGACGACGCCGACGTGCTGCCCGCGGTGGCCGCCGCGCTGGGCGTGCCGCTGGGCACGGCCGATCCGGCGCAGGCGCTGGCCGCGGCGGTCGCGCCGCTGCGGCTGGTGGTGGCGCTGGACAACGCCGACACGGTGCCCGCCGGCACGGTGACGGCCGCCCAGTCGCTGCGCGCCCGCGCACCCGGCGTGCAGGTCGTGGTGACGAGCCAGGTGCCGCTGCGCATGGCGGGTGAGCAGGTGCTGCGCCTCGACGGCCTGGCGCTGCCGCCGCCCGACGCCGACGCCCAGGCGGTGCTGCAGGCGCCGGCCGTCGAGCTGCTCGCCGAACGGGCGGGCCAGGCGCAGCGCGGCTTCGTGCTCCGCGCCGGCGATGCCGAAGCGGCCGCGGCGATCTGCCGCGCGCTCGACGGCAGCGCGCTGGCGATCGAACTGGCGGCCGCGCGCGTGCCGCTGCTGGGCCTGGCCGGCGTGGCCGCGGCGCTGCGCGACGCCGGCGCTGTGCTCGACCTGCCGCAAGGCGAGCGCCGCGACGCACCGCCGCGCCAGCGCTCGCTGCGCGCCGCGCTGCAGTGGAGCCACGAGCTGCTGGCGCCGGTGCAGCAGCAGGTGTTCCGGCGCCTGGCGGTGTTCGCCGGTGGCAGCTCGCTCGCGCTGGCCGAGGCCGTGCTGTGCGGCCCGGAGCTGGACCGCTGGACGCTGCTGCAGGCACTGGACGACCTGGCATCGCGTTCGCTGCTGGCCGTGGAAGGCGACGAGCCGCCGCGTTACCGCCTGCTCGAGGCGCCGCTGGCGCTGGCCCGCGAACGGCTCGCCACGGCGCCCGAGCAGGGAGCGCTGCGCGAACGCCATGCCCGCGTGCTGGCACGGCGCTTCGCCGACGCCCTCGGCGAGGTGCTGGCCGGCCGGCGCAGCGAGGACGACTTCGTGCGCGACGCCGAGCCCGAGCTCGACAACGCCCGCGCCGCGTTCGCCTGGGCGTTGCAGCACGACGCCGTGCTGGCGGTGGCCATGGCGCGGCCGCTGGGCACGGCGCTGACCAGCCGCCGTCTGGCCGAGATGACCCGGCTGTACGACGCCACCGAGCCGCTGCTGCCACAGGTGGCCGACGAGGCGGTGCGCCTGCACTGGCTGCTCGGCGCGGCGGCGATCCTGTGGTTGCGCGAACCGGCGCGCGCGCTGCGCCTGGCGCAGCAGGCGGTCGCGCTGGCACGCTCACGCGGCGACGCGCTGGCGCTAGCCCGCGCGCTGTGCCTGGTCGCCACCAGCCGCGACCCGGCCGCCGCGGTGCTGCAGGACGACGCGCTGGCCGAGGCGCTGGCGATGGAGCGCGAACACTGGCCCGCGCTCCTGCGCCAGCACCTGGCCGCCGCCGAGTCGATCCGCGCCTACCACCGCGGCGACCTGGCGCGCTGCCGCGAGGCCACGCGGCGCCAGCTGCTGCTGGCCGAAGCTGCCGGCACGTCGACGCAGGCCGACGCCGCGCGCACCAACCTGGCCGACCTGGAGCTGGCCGCCGGCCGGCCGGACGAGGCGGTGCGGCTGGGCCGCCAGCTCGTCGAACGCTGGCAGGGCACGCGCAATGCGCGCTCGCTGGCCACCGCGCAGCTGAACCTGGCCAACGCGCTGCTGGCGCTGGACGACACCGCGGCAGCGCGTGCGCTCGCGGCCGAGGCCTGGCCCGGCGCCGGCCTCTGGCGGCTGCAGCCCTACTGGGGGCTGGCGCTGGCGCTGCTGGCGGCGCTGGAAGGGCGGCCGCGTGCGGCGGCGGCGCTGCTCGGCTATGCCGACCAGCACTTCCGGCAGCGCGGCGAACAGCCGGAACCCAACGAGGCGCGCACGAGGGCGCGCGCCGAAGGTCTGGCGGTCGCCGCCCTGGGTGCTGAGGCCGCGGCCGCGATCGCACGCCAGGGGGCGCTGGTGAACGACGATCAGGCCGGGCGCGTGGCGCTGGCGAGCTACGACGTCGACGGCGTTGGCACCTGAACCGGGGGACTCCCCCAGTTCGCGGCGCCACGGCAGACCGCCCGCCGGCGCGGCCGGTGTCTGCCGCGACCGATGCTGTGACCCCGCGCGACGGCGAGGACCGCGTCGCTGCGCCGACGCGCCTTCCGTTCGGCCATGGCCTGCGTCGTCACGGCCCAGGGCGCCGCAGCGGTCGCCGGCGTCGTTGCCGGTCGCGTCGACGACTTCGAGGACGGCACGACGCGGGGCGGGTCGATCAACCTGCCAGGCCAGGGCTCGTCGACGTTCGCCCCTGTCAACGTGGCCAGCGGGGGTCCCTCGGGGGTCGACGACAACCACCTCCTGCTCACCTCGATCGGCGCCGACGGCCCCGGGGGTCGATTGATCGCGTTTGACGTCGGCGACGCGTGGCAGGGCGACGACTCGGCGCTCGGCATCGGGTCGGTCCGGCTGCACGCCATCAAGCTTGGCAGCACCGATCTCGCGCTGCGCCTGCGGGTGGCCAACCCGGGCAGCGGTCCGCCCACCGACTTGGCGTTCTCGTCGACCGCCCTGGCACTGCCGGCTGGCGTGGACTTGACGCTGCTCGGGTTCTCGCTGGCCCTGGACGACCTGACGGCCGCACTCGGCAGCGTGACCGGCGCGACCGCCCAGCCGCCATGGGTGGCGTTTAGGGGAGGCCGCGGGCCAGGACGGACCCGCACCCGACGTTTCGATCCGGCAGGCCTTGATGCGCCGGTTCGGCGCGCCGTCGGCGGCGATCAGGCCAGCCAGCGGCGCAGCTGCGCGTAGACCTCCGGGCGGCTCAGCAGGTCGAGGTGGTTCATGCCTTGCCCGACCCACTGCCGATCGGGGGCGAACGCCAGCGTGCGGCCCGGCTGCGCGTGGCGGCCGAGCGCGCTGGCCAGCGGCACCAGCCCGTCGCCGAGCAGGCGGTCCTTGACGTCGCCGGGGCGCGTGCCCGTGGTGGCCGCGAGCGCGAAGCAGCGCACGCCGGCGGGCAGCGGCAGCGGACGCCGGCGGTCGCCGCGGCGCACGAAGCGGTCGTGCCCGTCCCAGTCCTCGTCGAGCAGGTTGCCGTGGCGCAGGTCGGTGATGCCGGCGCTGCGCACCTTGCCCAGCCGCGCGAGCGGCGCGGCGTAAGGCGCCGCGCCGAGCAGCACGTCGACCCAGTTCCCGGCGCGTTCCAGCGGCGCGCCGTGGTGCGGCGTGCCGAGAAACACCAGGTCGTCGACGCGCGCCGGCCAGCGCAAGCCGGCGTCGCGCGCCGCGTGCAGCGCGCTGCGCGCCACCAGCCCACCCATGCTGTGGCCGACCAGCACCAGCCGCTGCAGCGGCTGCGGCCACTGGTCGACCAGGCGTTCGATCAGCGGTGCCAGCGCGCGGCCGTTGCTCGAGATGTGGCGGCCGCTGTTGTAGTGCAGGTAGACCGGCGTGTAGCCGAGGTCGCGCTGCAGCGCGGCGCCGTGGTCGTGGCCGGCGCGCGTCCACTGCAGGTCGTTCATGCACAGGCCGTGCAGCAGCACGACCAGCCTCGGCCCCGCGTCGGGCAGCCGCTCGGCCAGCGCGTCGCGCTCGAGCGGCAGCGTGCGCCCGCCGTGGCGCAGCGACATGGCGATCGCCAGCGGGTTGCCGCTGGCCTCGAGGTGGTCGCCGAGCACGCCGTTGAGCGCGGCGACGACGGCCTCGCGCTCGGGCGTCGTGCCGCTCGCGGGCAGGGCCTGGGCGACCAGCCCCAGCAGCGCGTCGACGCCACCACCGACCAGCCGCGTGACGCCGCGCACGCTCCCGTAGACCAGCCCGGTGATGCCGCCGGTGCGGCCGTCGGGCGCCGCGCGGCCGACCAGCGGCACGCGCGCGATGCGCGCGTGCATCGCCTCGACGAGGTCGGTCAGGCCGGCCGTGGCATCGGTGGCCAGGCGCGCGACGCCCCGCAGGTCGGCCGGGTGGATCGCGAGTCGGGTCACCCTCACCGGCCCAGGCTTCCCCGAAACGATCGCCTGCGCCCGGGGCCCGGGGCGGCCACGGCCCGCGCAGGGTGCGGCGGTCCCCGCGCGTCGGCCCGCCGCGCCGCTACATCGTCGCCGCCGGCGCCGCGGCCTGCAGCGGCGCGGCGGGTGACGGCGCGCCGCCGTGGGCGATCAGCGCGATCGCGCGGCACTGCATCGCGATCGCGTCGTCGTGGTCGCCGCAGCGGTCGAGCACGTCGCTGACGCGCAGCAGCACGCTCAGCTCCCACTGCGGATCGGCGCAGCGGCGCGCACGTTCGGCGGCGTCGAAGCCGTGGTCGCGGGCGCGTTCGCGCGCGGCGCGCGCGCGCGCCGCGTCGGCGTGTGAAGTCGCCTGGGCGATGGCCGTCTCGGCGAGTTCGCACAGCAGGTCGATGCTGGCGTCGACGCTGCCGAGCAGGCCGGCCCAGCCCAGCGCGCGCTGCAGGCAGGTCTCGGCGGCGGCGGGTTCGCCGAGCCCGCGGTAGGCGCACGCGGTCTGTGTCAGCGCCCGCACCGGCCGAGGCGGCCGCGTCGCCGCGTCTCGGCGGCGTCGAGCGCGCGCAGCGCACGTTCGAGCGCGGCCGCGGCGTGCGTGCGCCGTGCCGGAGTCGGTGCGGGCTCGGGTCGGTGATCGGGCATCATGGCCGCGCCGATGCTAGGCAGCGGCGCGGCGGCTGTCTTCCCGCGGCTGAGGGGGCGCCCCGTCGATGCGGGGGCGCGCCGGCGCGGTGGCCCGGCCCCTGTACCGCATCAAGGAAAACCACAGGCCGGTGGGTAGCATGCGGCCGGGACAATTTTCGGTCCGGTCGCCCCGCCACGTTCCCCACAAACAGGAGACAAGCCATGCGTATCCCCTTCCTGCGCCCGCTGCTGCTGGCCGGCCTGACCGCCGCCGCCGGCCACGCCAGCGCCCAGGTCACGCTCACGATCTCGTCGTGGGTGCCGCCCACGCACATCCTCACCGAGGTGCAGAAGGCGTGGTGCGAGGAGGTCGCGCAGAAGGCCGCCGGCAAGGTGCGCTGCAACCTGCTGCCGCGCGCGGTGGCGGCGCCGCCGGGCACCTTCGACGCGGTGCGCAACGGGCTGGCCGACGTGTCGTTCACCGTGCACGGCTACACGCCCGGGCGTTTCGTGACGACGCAGGTGGCCGAGATGCCGTTCCTCGGCGACTCGGCCGAGGCGACGTCGGTGGCCTTCCAGCGCCTGTACGAGCGCACCCCGGCGATGCAGGAGGAGCACAAGGGCGTGAAGGTGATCGCGGTGTTCACGCACGGCCCGGGCGGCGTGTTCAACACCAAGCGCGCGATCGCCAACGTCGACGACCTGTCCGGCCTGAAGTTCCGCGTCGGCGGCGGCATCGTCAACGAGATCAGCAAGGCGATGGGCATCAACGCCACGCTGAAGCCGTCGACCGAGAGCTACGAGCTGCTGTCCACCGGCGTCATGGACGGCACGCTGTTCCCGCCCGAGTCGGTCGAGGCGTTCAAGATCGACAAGGTGGTGCGCCACGGCACCACCTTCCCCGGCGGGCTGTACAACACGAGCTTCGTGTTCATGATGAACGAGGCGGCCTACAACGCGCTGCCGCCCGACGTGAAGAAGGCGGTCGACGAGATGTCGGGCGAGCCGGCGGCGCGCATGATCGGCCGCGGCTGGGACCAGGTTGACCGCCGCGGCATGGCGGCGATGCAGGCCGCCGGCGTGCAGTTCGTGAAGGCCGACGCGGCCTTCGTCGAGGCGGTGCGGCAGCGCACCGCGCCGCTGGTCGACGGCTGGGCCAAGGCCGCCGAGGCCAAGGGCATGAAGGACCCGAAACAGGCGCTGGCCGACCTGCGCGCCGAGATCAAGAAGCTGCAGTGAGGCGGCCTTCACGGCGCCGTCCCGCCGGGCCGGCGTCGCCGTCGGCGCGCTGGCCGTGAGAGCGCTGCTGCACGCCCTGTGCGGGCTGGTCGCGGCGCTCGCGCTGTTCGCGATCATGCTGCTGACATTCGTCGACGTCGCCGGGCGCAAGTTCTTCAGCGCGTCGCTGCCCGGCGCGCTCGAGCTGACCGAGATCCTGATGGTCGCGGTGATCTTCGGCGCGCTGCCGCTGGTGTCGCTGCGCGGCGAGCACGTCACCTTCGACTCGCTCGACGCGCTGCTGCCGCCGCGGGTGCGGCGCGTGCAGCAGGTGCTGGTCGACCTGGTCTGCGCCGCGATGCTCGCCTTCGTCGCCTGGCTGATGTGGACCAAGGCCGGCAGCCTGGCCGGCTACGGCGACACCACCGCGCGGCTGAAGATCCCGCTCGCGCCTTTCGTCTACGCGATGAGCGTGCTGTGCGGCGTCACCGCGCTGGTGCACCTGCTGCTGGTCGGCCGCCCGGTGGCGCACCGTCACGCGGGCGCCGACGCGTGAGCCGCGGGCGGGGGCGCGGTTGACCGAGGCCTTGCTGGGTTTCGCCGCGGTGTTCGCGCTCGCGCTGCTGCGCGTGCCGCTGGCCTTCGCGATGGGACTGGTCGGCGTCGTCGGGCTGGCGCTGATGCGCAGCTGGCCGGCGTCGCTGGCCAGTGCGTCGCAGGTGGTCTACGAGTCCGGCTTCGCCTACATCCTCAGCGTCGTGCCGCTGTTCATCCTGATGGGCAACTTCGTCGCGCGCGCCGGGCTGGCGCACGAGCTGTACCGCGCGGCGTATGCCTTCATCGGGCACTTCCGCGGCGGGCTGGCGCACGCCACGGTGATCGCCTGCGCCGGCTTCGGCGCGATCTGCGGCTCGTCGATCGCCACCGCGGCGACCATGAGCAAGGTGGCCTACCCGCCGATGAAGAAGCTCGGCTACGCCGACCACCTCAGCGCCGGCGTCATCTGCGCCGGCGGCACGCTGGGCATCATGATCCCGCCGTCGACGATCCTGGTGATCTACGGCATCGTCACCGAGACCCACATCGGCAAGCTGTTCGCCGCCGGCGTGCTGCCCGGGCTGCTGTGCGCGGCGCTGATGATGCTCGCGGTGGCGTTCATCACCTGGCGCGACCCGGCGGCCGGCCCGGCGGGCCGTCGCGCGAGCTGGCGCGAGCGCCTCGAGGCCTCGCGCGGCGTGTGGGGCGTCGCGCTGCTGGCGCTGCTGGTGCTCGGCGGCATCTACGGCGGCGTGTTCACCGCCACCGAGGGGGCAGGCATCGGCGCTTTCGGCGCCTTCGTGTTCGCCTGGCTGCGCCGCACGCTGACCTGGCGCGTGCTGTTCGAGGTGCTGGTCGACAGCGCGCGCACGACGGCGATGCTGTTCACGATCCTGATCGCCGCGCACATGTTCGCGAACTTCGTGAACATGACCAGCATGCCTTACGACCTGAAGGACTGGATCCTCGAGCTCGGCCTGCCGCCGCTGGCGGTGGTCGGCGCGATGATGGTCATCTACGTCGTGCTCGGCTCGATCATGGAGGAGCTGGCGATGGTGCTGCTGACGCTGCCGGTGTTCTTCCCGATCGTCGTCGGGCTGGGATTCGACCCGGTGTGGTTCGGCGTGCTGATCGTGCTGGTGGTGCAGATCGGGCTGGTCAGCCCCCCGGTGGGCATGAACCTGTTCGTGCTGAACTCGCTGCTGCCCGAGGTGTCGCTGGCGCAGATCTACCGCGGCGTGTGGATGTTCGTCGTCGCGCTGATCGTCGCGCTGTTCGTCGTGCTCGAGGTCGACGCGCTCGCGTTGTGGCTGCCGGGGTTCATGCGCTGAGCTGCGAGCAGCCGGCGCGCCAGGCGCCAGCCGAGCAGCGCGGCGACGACGGCGGCGTAGACGCCGACCTCGCCGAAGTCGTTCTTGCCGGCGCGCATCCAGAAGAAGTGCAGCAGCGCCAGCGCGGCCACGACGTAGACGGCGCGGTGCAGCGCCCGCCAGCGCCGCGCGCCGAGCGCGCGGATCGCGCGGTCGAACGATGTCGCGGCCAGCGGCAGCATCAGCAGTAGCGCCCCGCTGCCGACGAGGATGAACGGCCGCTTGGCGACGTCGCGCACGATGTCGGCGACGACGAGGCCCATGTCGAGCCAGGCGTAGGCCAGCAGGTGCAGCGCGGCGTAGAAGAACGTGAACAGCCCCAGCATGCGCCGCAGCCGCGCCAGCGACGGCAGGCGCAGCGCCTGGCGCAGCGGCGTCACCGCCAGCGTCAGGCACAGCAGGCGCAGCGTCCAGTCGCCGAGGCCGCGGATCAGCGCCTCGGCCGGGTTCGCGCCCAGCGTGTCCGCGACGGCGCCGGCCAGCAGCGACGCGAACGGCAGCAGCGCGAGCACGAACACCAGCGGCTTGACCGCCGGGTGGCGCAGCCGCGCGTCGAGCCGTGCGGCCGCGCCGCCGCGCGCGCGGTCAGTAGAACTTGCGCAGGTCCATGCCGGCATACAGCTGCCCGACCTGCGGCTCGTAGCCGTTGAACATCAGCGTCGGGCGCCTGCGCTGCAGCAGCCCGTCCTCGCCGATGCGCCGCTCGGTGGCCTGGCTCCAGCGCGGGTGGTCGACCTTCGGGTTGACGTTCGAGTAGAAGCCGTACTCCTGCGGGGCGGCCTGCTCCCAGCTGGTCTTCGGCCGCTTCTCGACGAAGCGGATCTTCACCAGGCTCTTGCCGCTCTTGAAGCCGTACTTCCACGGCACCACCAGGCGCAGCGGCGCGCCGTTCTGGTTCGGCAGCACCTCGCCGTACAGGCCGAAGGCGAGCATCGTCAGCGGGTGCATCGCCTCGTCGAGACGCAGGCCCTCGACGTAGGGCCAGTCGAGCACCGACGAGCGCAGGCCCGGCATCTGCTTCGCGTCGGCCAGCGTCACGAACTCGACGAACTTGGCGTTGCCGGTCGGCTCGACGCGCCGGATCAGCTCCGACAGCGACCAGCCGACCCAGGGCACGACCATCGACCAGCCCTCGACGCATCGCAGCCGGTAGGTGCGCTCCTCCATCGGCGCGAGCGCGAGCAGTTCGTCGACGGCATACAGCTTCGGCTTCGCGACCTCGCCTTCGACCGCGACGGTCCACGGTCGCGTCTTCAGCGCACCGGCGTGGCGCGCCGGGTCCGACTTGTCGGTGCCGAACTCGTAGAAGTTGTTGTAGCCGGTGACGTCGGCGTAGGCGGTGACCTTCTCCATCGTCGTCGCGCCGTCGACGGCGCTGCGCGCCCCCGGCAGCGCGGCGAGCCTGCCGGGGGCGGCGCCCATCGCCGCGCGTGCGTCGCGCGCCGCCCACAGCGCCAGCGCCCCGCCACCGCCGGCGGCGATGGCCTGCAGCAGCGCGCGGCGCTGCTCGAACACGCGGCGCGGCGTGATCTCCGAGCCCCGCGGGTGGACGAAACCACGGTCCTTCAGCAGCTTCATCGTGGCTCCGATCGTGCCGACCGATGCAAGTTCGCCCGCGGTGGCGCGACGGTTACAGCTCCCCGTACGAGTGCAGACCCGACAGGAACATGTTGACGCCGAGGAAGGCGAAGGTCGTCACCGCCAGCCCGACCAGCGCCCACCACGCCGAAACGCTGCCGCGCAACCCCTTCATCAACCGCATGTGCAGCCAGGCGGCGTAGTTCAGCCACACGATCAGCGCCCAGGTCTCCTTCGGGTCCCAGCTCCAGTAGCCGCCCCAGGCCTCGGCGGCCCAGAACGCGCCGAGGATGGTCGCGATCGTGAAGAACGCGAAGCCGACTGCGATCGCCTTGTACATCACGTCGTCGAGCAGCTCGAACGACGGCAGCGCCGCGCCGATGCGCCGCCGCAGCGCGAGGATGCCGGCGACGACCAGTGCCGAGACGCCGAAGTAGACCATCCAGTAGCCGCTCCCCTGCGAGCCCTGGCGGAACACCAGCGGCTCGAAGCACAGCACCACGCCCAGCGCCCACAGCGGCGCGAGCTTCCACCAGCGCGTCTCGCCGGCCTGGCGCTTGATCAGGTACGCGAAGGCGACCATCGCGGCGATCGCGAAGGTGCCGTAGCCGACGAAGTTGGCCGGCACGTGCAGCTTCATCCACCAGCTCTGCAGCGCCGGCACCAGCGGCTGGATCTCGTGCGCCTCGCGGTCGACCGTGTACCACAGCAGGAAGCCGACCGCGGCGCTGACGATCAGCATCGCGAACGCGCCGAGCGCCTTCGTCTTGTAGACCTGCTCGTAGTACAGGTAGAACAGCGCCGTCATCCAGCAGAACAGCACGAACACCTCGTACAGGTTGCTGACCGGGATGTGACCGATGTCGGGGGCGATCTGGTGGCTCTCGTACCAGCGCACCAGCGAGCCGACCAGCGCCATGAACACCGCCGCCCAGGCCAGCCGCGAGCCGATGCGCAGCGCGGTGTTGTCTGCGCCGGCGCGCGCCGTCGACACCAGCCCGATCCAGTAGAAGACGGTGCTCATGAAGAACAGCACGCCCATCCACAGGATCGCGCTCTGGCTGGATAGGAAGTACTTCAGCCAGAACACGTTCTCTCCCGCGGCGAGGTCGGCGCCGAAGCCGTCGGGGGTGCGCGCGTACAGCCCGATGGCCAGCAGCACCGCGGCGCCGACGCCCAGCGACAGCGTGCGCAGCGGGCCCCAGAACCAGCCCAGGCCGACGACCACCGGCGCGCTGCCGGCGAGGATGCAGGTTTCGTAGACGTCCATCGCGGCGCCGTAGCGCCAGAACGCGAACCCCGTGCCGACGAGCGTCAGCGCGGCGAACACCCAGTCGTAGGCGCTGCGCCCGCCGAACGGCCCGCCCGGGCGGCCGGCGCCGGTGAGCGCGCGCGTCGTGGTGGTGGTCGCGGTGTTCATGCGGGATCCCTTGTCGCGGTGGCGGCGTTCGGCAGGATGGTGGCCTTCAGCCGCTCGAACTCGGCGTCGGCCTCCAGCGTGCGCCGCGTCGTCGACAGCGCGGTGACGATGCGCGTGCGCGCGCCGGGGGCGTCGGCATCGTCTTCGAGCCAGATCCACAGCCGGCGTTCACGCACGTACAGCATTGCGAACACGCCGACGATCAGCAGCACCGCGCCGAGGTAGACGAGCTTCTGCCCCGGCGCGCGCGCGACCTGGAACACGCTCGCCTGCACCTGGGTGAAGTCGGCCAGCTGCAATAGCAGCGGCGCAGGGTAGAAGTAGCTGTCCGACAGCGAGGTCAGCGTGTGCGTCATGAAGCGCCGCGTCGTCTCGTCGGGCGGCAGCGGCGGCTCGCCGGCGGCGGCGCGCGCCGCGTTGAGCAGCTCGAACAGGCTGCCGTCGAGGATGCGCAGCAGCACTTCGGAGACGCGTTCGCGCTCGGCCTCGGGCACCGTGGTCTCGAGGAAGCGCGCCACTGAGGTCAGGCCGCCCCTGACCGGCGGGATCGCGCGGGCCGCGCTTTCGGGCGCCGCCAGGTCGCCGGGTTCGTCGCCGGCGAACAGCGACAGCAGCCGCAGCGACGTGGCGCGCAACTGTTCTTGCATCGCCGACTGGGCGTCGGGTGTCGCCGCGGCGGCGTAGCGGCGCGCGGCGACCTCGCGCAGCGCCGGGCTGGCCAGCGCGACGCGCAGCCGCACCCAGGTGTCGATCGAGTCGGCGGCGTCGACCGGGATGCGCAGGTAACGGAAGCTCTCATTCGGGTTGTCGCGCACGCCGGCGAGCAGCACCCGCTGGCCGTCGAGCTCGACCGGCAGCATGTAGTTGTGGAACTCGCGCGCCTGCCCGCTCGCGTCGCGCAGCTTGTAGCTGACCGACGGGCCGACGTTGCGCAGCGTCTTCGGCGAGCGCACTTTGGCGCCCGACCCGAGATGGTCCGACAGCGCATCCGCGAGGTCGACGCGGCGCACGTCGGCGCCGTCGCCGCCCTCGTCGGCGCCGAGGTTCTCGACGTTGATCACGCGCAGCGCGGTGAACTCGAGCTGCAGCGCCTCGCCGCCGCGCTCCAGCGTGGTGCTGCCGCCGACGACGCCCTCGACGTCGAAACCGCCGGTGCCGGGCTGCAGCGGCACCGCGCGCAGCTTCAGCCGCGAGCCGCCGTCGTCGAAGCTGCTCTGGTAGATCGCCACGCCGCGGTGGAACGCCGGGTGGTTGACCTCGACGCGGGCTTCGCGCGACTCGCCGGTCTCGCGGTCGTGGATCACGATCTCGCTGGCGAACAGCTTGGGCATGCCGGTGTCGTAGTAGTCGACGATGAACTTCTTCAGCTCGACGTCGAACGGCAGGTCCTGCAGCACGACGCCGTCGGGCATCGACAGGATCGCCGTGCCGGCGCGGCCGCCCTCGGGCACCAGCAGGTTGGCGCGGTAGGTCGGGTTGCGCGGCGACAGCCGGTGCTGCGCCGGCACCTCGCTGATGAGCCCGCCGCCGCGATAGGTCGACTTGTCCTGCAGCCACATCTGCGCGCGCACGATGAGGTCGCCGTCGAGCAGGCCGCCCAGGCACACCAGCACGATCGCCGAGTGCGCCGCCAGGTACCCGAGCTTGTTGGCCGCGCCCTTGCGCGCCGCGACCATCATGCCGTTCGGGCGCGTCTGCAGCCTGGCCTTCCAGCCGCCGGCGGCGAGCAGCTGTGTCACGCGCTCGAGCACGGCGTCGCGGCCCTCGTCGACGCGGCCCTGCGCCTTGTGGTGGAACGCCTGCAGCGACTGCTCGCGCACGTTCTCCTTGTAGGCCTTCAGGTCGGCGACGATCTTCGGCGTGTTGCGCGCGATGCACAGGCTGGTCGAGACCACCAGGAACGCCAGGATCAGCAGGAACCACCAGGCGCTGTACACCGTGTACAGACCGACCGTGGCGAACACGTCGGCCCAGAACGGCCCGAACTGGTTGACGTAGTTGGTCAGCGGCTCGTGCTGCTTGACCACCGTGCCGATCACCGAGGCGATGCAGATCAGCGTCAGCAGCGCGATCGCGAAGCGCATCGACGACAGCAACTCGACGGCGTCGCGCACGCGGCGCGAGCGTGCGCCCGGCTCGAAACCGGCAGTGGTGACGGACATCGGGAAATTATCGCCGCCGGCCCCGGCGCCAAAGCCGGGCCCGGTCGATGACCGGCCCTTGGCCCCGGGTACCGCGCTGCCGCGGCCGGCGGGTCAGCGCAGCCCGGCGACGTAGTCGGCGAGCGCGGCGACCTCGCGGTCGCTGAGGTTGGCCGAGATCGCGGTCATCTGCGCGTTGTTCGCGCGCTCGCCGGCGCGGAACGCCTTGAGCTGTGCGTCGGTGTACTCGGCGTGCTGGCCGGCCAGCCGCGGGTACTCGGCCGGGATGCCGGCGCCGTTCGGGCTGTGGCAGCCGGCGCAGGCCGGCACGTTCTTGCCGGCGATGCCGCCGCGCCAGATGCGCTCGCCCAGCAGCACCAGGTCGGCCTTGCGCGCGGCGCCCTGCGGCGCGGCCTTGCTGGCGTAGAACGCGGCGACGTTGCGCATGTCCTCGTCGCTTAGGCCGGCGGCGAAGCCCTGCATGATCGCGTTGACGCGCTTGCCTTCCTTGAACTCGCGCAACTGCTTGGCCAGGTACTCGGGGTGCTGCCCGGCGATGATCGGGTTTGCCGGGGCGCCACGCGTGCCGTCGAAGGTGTGGCAGGCCACGCAGACCTGTGCGGCCACCGCCTGTCCCTTGGCCAGGTCGGCCTTGGGCGCCTGGGCTCCGGCGGCCAGCGTCGTCGACGGCGCGAGCAGGGCGCCGGCCAGCGCGGTGATGGCGGGCAGCGAGGCCAGCAGGGCGGAGATGGGCTTCATCGCGTGGGGTCGGTTGGAGGCAAACCGGCAGATTTTACAATGCCCTATGTCTGCCCCTCCTGCCCCGACGCGCGCCGCGCGCGACGCGTTGGCCTGGACGCACAGCGCGCGCTTCCTGACCACCGCCAGCCGCCTCGACCAGCTACCGCCGACCGAACTGCCGGAGATCGCCTTCGTCGGGCGCAGCAACGCCGGCAAGTCGACCGCCATCAACACGCTGGCGCAGCAGCGCCGGCTGGCCTTCGCGTCGAAGACGCCGGGGCGCACGCAGCACATCAACCTGTTCGCGCTCGGCCCGAAGGACGCGCCCGACGCGCTGTTCGCCGACCTGCCGGGCTACGGTTACGCCGCGGTCGAGCGTGCCGCCAAACTGCGCTGGCAGCAGGTGATGGCCGACTACCTCGACCTGCGCCGCAGCCTGTCGGGGGTCGTGCTGCTCGTCGACGCGCGCCTTGGGCTGACCGACCTCGACCGTCGGCTGCTCGCGTTCATCGCGCCGCGCGTGCGAACCGGTCAGGTGAAGCTGCTGGTGTTGCTGACCAAGGCCGACAAGCTGTCGCGACGCGAGGCGGACGCGGCGCTTCGCGCGGCCACCGAGGCGCTCGGCGAAATCGCCAGCGAGCACGCCGACATCGGCGTGGCGCTGTTCTCGGCGCTCGCCAGGTCCGGCGTCGACGACGTCGCCACCACGCTGCACGGCTGGACCCGCGTCGCGCAGCCGCAGCCGTGATCGAGACCTTCGACGTCGAGCTGGCGCAAGGCATCACGCTGTCGTGCCGTGGCGGCGGGCCCGAGGGCGCGCCGCGCGTGCTGCTGCTGCATGGCTTCCCCGAGGCGGCGTTCGTCTGGGACGACGTGATGATGCGGCTGGGCGCGCGTGCGCACTGCGTCGCGCCCAACCTGCGCGGCTACGAGCGCTCGACGACACCGGCCGACGTGGAGGCGTACCGCGCGAGGCACCTCGTCGGCGACGTCGCGGCGCTCGTCGACCGGCTCGGCGGGCGCGTCGACCTGCTGGTCGGGCACGACTGGGGCGGTGCGCTGGCCTGGAGCTTCGCGGCGCAGCACCCGGCGAAGCTGGGGCGGCTGCTGATCGTCAACGCGCCGCACCCGGCGACCTTCCTGCGAGAACTGCAGTCGAACCCGGCGCAGCAGCGTGCGAGCTCGTACATGAACTTCCTCGTGCGCCCCGACGCCGAGCGCCTGCTCGCCGCCGACGACTTCGCGCGACTGTGGCCGTTCTTCACCGCGATGGGCGCCGCCGACCCGGCGCATCCGGGCGGCGGCTGGCTGACCGAGGCGGTGCGCGAGCAGTACCGTGCCGTGTGGCGGCGCGGGCTGACCGGCGCGCTGAACTGGTACCGCGCGTCGCCGCTGCGCCCGCCCGTGACGCCGGATGCCCCACTGCATGCGCTGCAGTTCGCGCCCGACGCCGTCACCGTGCGCGTGCCGACGACGGTGCTGTGGGCCGACGCCGACATCGCGCTGCCGCCGTCGCTGCTCGACGGCCTGGACGCGTACGTGCGCGACCTGCAGGTCATCCGCGTGCCGCGGGCCACGCACTGGGTCGTGCATGAGCAGCCGGAACTCGTCGCGCGCACCATCGCCGCGCTGGTCCACGACGACGCGTCGACGCCGTGACGGAAAAAAGCCCGCGGCTTGCGCCGCGGGCTCTCGGGTCGGGCAGGGCCGTCGCGGGTGCGGCGCCCGCGTGACGCGTCACATGTCCATGCCCATGCCGCCCATGCCGCCCATGCCGCCGGCGGGCATCGGGGTCTCTTCCTTCGGCGCTTCGGCGACCATGCACTCGGTGGTGAGCATCAGGCCGGCGACCGACGCGGCGTTCTGCAGCGCGGTGCGG
>NZ_DAOKZA010000009.1:0-2853 GCF_035325925.1 Azohydromonas sp.
GATGAAGATCACCAGCAGCACCAGCATCACGTCGATCAGCGGCACCATGTTGATCTCGGCCATCGGCGCCGAGGCGTTCTTCGAGTCGAAGCTGGCGAAGGCCACCGTCGTCTCCTCAGGCGGTGGCCGCGCGCGCGGCGATCGGTCGCACGCGCGCGGGCTCGTCGGCGCTGATCTCGGTGGCCAGCGGCTGGCCCATCGCGACGAAGGTGTGCAGCTCGTACGCGAACGCGTCCAGGCGCGACAGCGTCACGCGGTTCGCGCGCACCAGCAGGTTGTAGCCGACCACCGCGGGGATCGCGACCGCCAGCCCCAGCCCGGTCATGATCAGCGCCTCGCCCACCGGGCCGGCCACCTTGTCCAGCGTGCCGGCGCCGCTGACGCCGATGGCCATCAGCGCGTGGTACACGCCCCAGACGGTGCCGAACAGGCCGACGAACGGCGCCGTGGCACCGACGGTGGCGAGCACCGTCAGCCCGTTCTCCAGCCGCGTGGTCTCTTCGTCGAGCACCTTCTTGATGGTGCGCGTGACAAAGTCGCTCGCGCTGCCGGCCTCTTCGAGCTTGGCCGCACCGTACCTGGCGTGGTGCTGGCGCGCGTGCGTCGCGTGCGCGGTCAGGTGCGAGAACGGGTCGTGCGCGCCGTGCGTGGTGATCTCGTGCTGCACCGCCTCCAGCGAGGTCGCGTTCCAGAAGAAGTCGAGGAAGCGCCGGCTGCGACGCTGGCGCGACCACTGCGCCAGCCCCTTGAGCGCGATGATGATCCACGACAGCACCGACATCGCCAGCAGCAGCACGAGCAGCGTCTTGCCGACGGCGTCGCTCTGCGCGATGAAGTGGGCGAAGCCCAGCGAATGCTCCACGGTCAGTTCTCCAGTTCGAAGGGAATCGGAATGCGCGCCCAGCCGGCCATCGGCCGGCCGTCCTCGGTGTACGGCCTGAAGCGCGCCCGGCGCACGCCGGCCAAGGCGGCGCGGTCAAGGCGATCGAACCCGCTCGACTGCACCACCTGCGCCTGCTGCGGCACGCCTTCGGTGTCCACGAGGACGGCCACGACGACGAGGCCCTGTTCGCCCAGCCGACGCGAGGTGCTGGGGTAGACGATGTCGGGCAGCACGAGGTACTGGATCGCCGACGGCGGAATCAACGCCGGCGGCGGCGCGGGTGGCGCGGGTGGCGCGGATGGCGCCGTTGTAGCCGGTGGCGCCGGGTCAGGTACTGGTTCCGTCGGGGCCGGTTCGTCCGGCGCGATCGATGGCGGCGGCGCCGGATCGGGCTGCGGCACCCGCGCGACCAGCGGCTTCGGCGGCGCGGGTCGCGGCGGCGCGGGCACCGTCGGCGGCGGCGGTGGTGGTGCCACCTCGGGTGCGAGCGGCGCAAGCCAGTCGACGAACATCGGCGCCGCCGCGACCAGCGAATCGCGCACCGCCTGAACCTGCAGCAGCCCCCAGGCGGCGACCCCGTGCAGCAAGACGATCGCCGCGATGGCGGTGTGACGTTGCGCCGGCGGCAGGTGGTCGTTCGGGCGGGTCGGGGGCGGCACGGTGCAGGAGCAGCGCCGCGGGGCGCGGCTTGTCGTTTCGGTATCGCAAAGCGTAACACGAATGATTCGTATTGTGCATGCATTTCAAAGCATCCGCTGCGCGTGTCGGCGTCTCGTGCGACGCCGCGTGCGCCCGGCGGTCGCCGCGACAGCGTCGATGGGGGGGACGTGGGGATACCGAGCCTCGCCGCCCGACCGGCCGCACCCGCCCGCGAACCCCGCGGCGGCGCGGATGCCGTCCGGCAGCCGGTTCATCGCCCGCGCGGACGGCATGGCCGCAGCCGCAGCCCCAGCGCGCAGGAGCACCACGGCCGACGCGGCTGCATGCGCACAGCCGGGCCGCCGCACCCGGCGGGTGATCTGCGCCGGGGTCGGCGCCGCGTTACGGGTCGAGCGCGCGAAGCAGCTTCAGCGCGGGGTCCGGCGCGAGGTGCAGCAGCGCGGCGACGTCGCGCACGTCGTCGGGCAGCGCCGGGTTGTCCCAGCCGGCAGCGCTGTGGCGCGCGACGCGGATCGCCAGGTGCACGTTGCGCACCGGCGCGGTGTCGGCGTGGCGGTCGTCGTCCAGGCGCACCAACAGCGGCGGCAGCCGCCAGGCGCGCATCAGCGCGTGCTGCAGGTCGGGCAGCTCGACGCCGAGCACCTCGCGCTGCACCGCGGCCGAGCGCAGCGCCGGATCGGCGGCCTGGCGCCGCGCGATCTCGAGCGCCAGCGCCGGCGCATGACACCACAGCAGCATCTCGGCGAAGTCGTGCAGCTGCGCCGCCTCGTGGATCACCGCGGCGTCCGGGTCCATGCGGTGCACCGCGAACCCCAGCGCGAACGTGGCCGCCCGGCGCGCGCGATGCATCACCCGCTGCAGCCCTTGCTGCGCCTGCGGCAAGGCGGCCAGACGCTGCTCGACCGTGGGCAGCCCGGCAAACGCACGGAAGAACGGGCCGATGCCCAGCAGTACCAGCGCCGCGGTCACGGTCTCGGGCGCGCCGCGGTCGTCGCCGCGGCGCAGCGACGCGACGTGCATCAGCAGCCGCAGGCTGGCCAGGGGGTCGTCGGCCAGCGTCTCTGCGAGCACGCGCGCGTCGACGGCGTCCTCGTGGTCGACGAGCTCGTCGAGCGCCGACGCGGTGTGCGCGAGCACCGGGATCGGCGCTTCGCGCAGCCATTGCGTCCACGCCTGCAGGTCGCCCGGCGCTCGGTCGAGCATCGGCGGGAAGGCGGAATCGGTCGGCATGGCGCGGCGCGGCGGGTCGTGTCGGCTTATCGGCCTCGCGGCGCGGGCACTTGAGCACGGCGACGGCGGCCTACGGGTTC